>JBHNNM010000287.1:0-3545 GCA_048563625.1 Gammaproteobacteria bacterium
ATATGGATATCACTGATAAGCAGTTACTGCGGTATAAACGGCATATTATGTTGCCGGAAATTGATATTGAGGGGCAGCAGGCCATAACTGAGGCTAAGGTACTGGTGCTGGGGGTGGGTGGTCTGGGGTCTCCGGCTGCCATGTACCTTGCGGCAGCGGGGGTTGGTCACCTGACTCTGGCGGATCCGGATAATGTGGAACTGGCTAATCTGCAGCGGCAGATTGCGTATAATGAATCCATGCTTGAACAGCAGAAAACTGAGGCCTGTCAGCAGACTCTGCGGGCTATTAATCATGAAATTAATATTAAGCCGGTTGCCCAGAAATTACAGGGTGAACTGTTACAGCAGGCTGTGGATGGTGTTGATATCGTACTGGACTGCAGTGATAATCTGGCTACCCGCTTTGAGGTCAACCGGGTATGTTTCGAGTATAATAAGCCCCTGGTTTCCGCTGCAGCCATCCGCTGGGAAGGCCAGATCTCGGTGTTTATTCCGCAACGTCAGGATAGCCCCTGCTATCAGTGTTTCCATAAGCCGGGAACAGAACTGGATCAGAACTGCAGCAGTAATGGGGTAGTGGGGCCATTGACCGGTGTTATTGGCAGTATGCAGGCTATTGAAGCCATTAAACTGATCACCGGGGCCGGCGATATTGTAGCGGGACGTACCCTGCTGTTTGATGCCCTGACCATGCAATGGGACAGTATGCAGGTACCGCGCAGAAAAAATTGTGAGATTTGTGGACATCGAAGTTAATTTTGTGAACAGAGCTTTTAATAAAATTATTTGAATAAGAGTTTTTAAGAAATGTTGTTAAATGAATGATCTTACGGATGCCAGTATCCAGGCACTGCAGTTATTATTATCCGGGGATGCACAGGTCTGGAAAATTATCAGTGTGTCTTTTACCGTCTCCCTCAAGGCCATTTTTATAGCTACTGTGCCAGCCATTGCTGTGGCCTTTGTGCTGGCTTATTATGCCTTTCCGGGCCGGCGTTTTGTAATCACCCTGTTTAATACGGCACTGGCTATTCCTGCCGTGGTCGTCGGGCTGACTCTGTATTTATTATTATCCCGTACCGGTCCCTTTGGTGATCTGCATTTGCTGTTTACCCAGGAGGCCATGATTATCGGGCAGATCATTCTGGCCTTTCCTTTGCTGGTGGCCATGATCCATGCCAGTTTGCAGTCTTCTGATCAACGGGCCTGGGAAACGGCCATCACCCTGGGGGCTTCTGCTTTTGTAGCCGCAGTGACGGTTATTCGTGAAGTACGTTTTGGTTTAATGGCGGCTGTTATTGCGGCGTTCGGGCGTATTATTGCAGAAGTCGGTTCCTCCATGATGGTGGGCGGCAATATCCTCAATCATACCCGGAATATCCCCACAGCGATTGCACTGGAAACCAGTAAGGGTAGTTTTGTAGAAGGTATTGCTCTGGGTATGGTTTTATTGACCCTGGCGCTGCTGCTGAACTTTTTTCTGACGGCTATCCAGGGTAAGGCTAAGGTAATCCATCAATGACTTCGGTAATTAAAAAAGCCAGCCTGACTCTAAACCGTGTTTGTTTTAAGTGTGGTACACGAACCATTCTGGATAATGTGGATTTTAGTGTCAGCCAGGGGGAGCTGGTGTTAATGACCGGTCAGAACGGCTCCGGGAAATCTACTCTGCTTAAGATAACCGCCGGCCTATTAAAGCCGCAGCAGGCTCAGGTCAGCTTTCTGCCTCACGACGGGCAGCAGGGGAGTTATCCATGGCCGAGATTAAAAAAATTGCTGCGCCGGAAAGTCTGTTACCTGCATCAGCATCCTTACCTGTTTCACGGCAGTGTTTATGATAATGTCGCTTATGGTCTTAAACGTCAGAAAATGTCGAAACAGGAGATAGAGCAACGGGTTGTTCAGGCATTGCAGGAATATTCACTGGAATCTTTAATCCATCGAGACTGTCATGAACTGTCCGGAGGAGAAAAACAGCGGGTGGCCATTGTTCGTTCATGGATCACCCGGCCCGAAATTATTCTTCTGGATGAACCGTTTTCCAATATGGACAAGGAATCCAGAAAAAAATCCTATGCCCTGATAAAACAGATGTGCCAACAGAATATTACTATTGTACTAACAAGTCATGACCCTTTGATAGGAGAGCTGTCATTTGATCAGCATATCCATCTTTATCAGGGAAAAATTACTCACAAATCGGTTTAAAAACTATGAATACAGATATTTTAAGTGTACAGCAGGCTCTGCATGTTATTCAGCAGCAGGTAAGTGAACTGGATAATCAACAGACCGTTATTTTACCCCAGGCGCTGAACCGGACTCTGGCAGAAGATATTATTTCTCCCATTAATGTGCCTAATTTTAATAACTCCGCTATGGACGGCTATGGTTTTCGACATCAGGATTTACCTGCTGAAGGCAGCCGCAGCTTTAAGCTTATTGGTCAGGCTCTGGCCGGTCAGGCATTTGAGCAGACTATTGGTGAGTTTGAATGTGTGCGTATTATGACCGGGGCCAGAATCCCGGATGGTGTGGATACGGTGATTGAACAGGAAAAAACTGAGCGGCTGGAAGATTATATTATTATTGCCAGCGGCCAGAAAAAAGGTGCCAATGTTCGCTATATCGGAGAAGACATTGCCCGGGACAGTGTGGTACTGCCTGCCGGTAGTTTAATTGGCCCGGCTCAGATGGGGGTACTGGCTTCTGTGGGAATTGCGTCGGTTCGGATCCGCAGAAAGCCACGGGTGGCGGTATTTTCCAGCGGTGATGAAATCCGCAGTATCGGGGAAACTCTGGAAGGTAACCAGATTTATGACAGTAACCGTTATACCATTTCAGGCATGCTTGAAAAGCTATCAGTAGAGGTGGTGGATCTGGGCGTGATACCTGACACCCAGGAGGTTATTGAACAGACCCTGAAATCGGTCGCCTCAGAAGTGGATATGATTATTACATCAGGTGGTGTTTCTGTTGGAGATGCCGACTATATTAAACAGGCACTGGATAACAACGGTGCAATTCATTTTTCCAGACTGCACCTTAAACCAGGCCGTCCGCTGACCTTTGGACACCTGGATAATACCCTGTTTTTCGGCCTGCCGGGTAATCCGGTAGCGGTTATTGTGACTTTTATGTACTTTGTTCGCCCGGCACTATTACAGCTGTTAGGGCGCAAGGACACGCAATTACAGGATTTTGAGGTGGTCTGCCAGTCCGATATGCGTAAATTACCGGGACGAACAGAAATCCAGCGGGGCATCCTGCAGCAGACAGAAAGCGCTCTGATTGTACAGACAACCGGCAGGCAGGGCTCCGGTGTTTTAAGCTCCATGAGCCGCGGTAACTGCTTTGTCTATCTGCCTCATGAAGGTGAGAGCATCAAAGCTGGTGACCGGGTCATTGTGCATCCTTTTTCTATGTTTGATTAAGAATACCTAGGTTTTTTAACACAAACACTTATTAAAATTACGCCTTTTAATATAGGATTGAGGTAGCGCATCCCCCTTTTTCAAAGGGGGACTGAGGGGGTTTAATGGA
>JBHNNM010000288.1:0-3542 GCA_048563625.1 Gammaproteobacteria bacterium
AGTGCAGGGCATAGTTATTAGAATGGATTTATTTAGAATTATAACAGGTTAACCGAACAGACCTTATTTCGACCGGATTCTTTTGCCTGATAAAGGGCTTCATCAGCTTTATCAATAAGCTAGCTAATATCGGTATTTTTTGTCACTTTTACCGTTAAGGCGCCGATACTGATAGTAATATTCAGATTGGAAAAAGAATTGCTTTCAAGTTTTGTTCTGAACTTTTCTGCAATGTTGACGGTCTGTTCGTAGTTAGTATCATAGAGGATAACAATAAATTCCTCACCGCCGTAACGGGCACTGAAATCTTCACCCCTGAAACTTTCTGTGATCAGTTTACCTATTTCTTCCAGCACGTTATCTCCGGCTATATGCCCATGGGTATCGTTGATCTGTTTAAAATGGTCAATGTCAAAAAATAGGATACCAACTGGTTTTTTATGTCTAATAGCGGCACTGCTAAATTTAGGCAGGAAATCACTTAGAGCATGGTTATGTCAGCCGGTAAGCGTATCCTTCATGGCCTGCTGAAACAGCTGTTCCTGCTGCAGTTCTACCTGGTCAAACAGGTGCTTGGTGGTGATCAGGTTTTTTTACCCTTACCAGCAGTTCTTCCTTAACATAGGGTTTAACAATATAGTCATTAGCACCGGAACGCAGCAGTTCAACCCGTCTGGAAGTATCGTCAAAACCGGAAACAGCCAGTATTGGCATCTTATAATTTTCGGGGGTTATTTTTCGAATGGCCCTGACAAAACCGAGTCCGTCCAGTTCACCTTCCACAACCACATCAGTGATAACCATGTCATAGTGCTTATAATTATTTTTATAAACCTAGTAAGCTTCATCCGCACTATAATAATGGTCAAAAACAATACTGGTTTCTTTTAAATTCTTCATGGTCAGCAGGGCGGCTGTTTTACTGTCTTCAACGTATAGAATTCGGGCGCTGATATTACAGACACGCCGACTGAGAATGGCCTGTATTTTTTCTGCAACTTCTTCATAACTGCAGCGACCACATATTTCAGTAATACCTGCGTTATAAGCCAGTTGTGTGGAGATGTCCTTATCAGTCGAAGCAATTAAAATAATGGGGATCTCTTTATAACGCGGGATGGAGCGTATTTCCCGGCTTAACTCAATACCTGTTTTACCAGTATTAAGCTGGTAACTGGTGCAGACCATATCAATGTCTTCATGATTGAGTTTATCTATAGCTTCGGAATAAGAATTGGCTAGCGAGACAATAATACCCTCACCGGTAAAAATACGGGACAATACGGTTTGCTGCAGACGTGAACGTTCAATAATAAGAACCTTCATTTTTAAGATATCCTGATTATTATAATTTTTTTTGTTTTTGGCAGTAGAAAAACCGTTTTAAATCGGTTGTTTCCCGGCAGGTAGGTAAACCTTGAGTTTCTGACCCGGCTGCAGATATTTTTTATTATAAAGACCATTCCAGTTTTTTAGCTCATTAATAGAGACATTAAAACGTCTGGATATAATATACAGTGAATCACCTGACTGAACCCGGTAACTGATACTGTTTTTACTGCTTGTGGACTGACTGAGTTGAACTGGTGCATCAATAATCAGCTTCTGTCCTATGGACAGGGTGTCTCCGGCAGATAAGCCGTTAAGTGAGGCCAGTTTCTTATGAGAAGTTTTAAACTGACGGGCAATTTTCCAGAAAGAATCCCCCTTTTTCACCTGGTAATAAAACTGGTTACTCTTTAATGGTTTTGAGCGGCTTTTATCAGCCAGTGTCTTGTCAGGTATTATGTGAGTTTTATCATTAGCCGCAATGGGCACCATTAAATATTTACCGGCTCGAATATGACTGGATTTAAGCTTATTGGCTGTTTTTAAGGCACGGGTGGATATTTTATATTTATGGGCAATAACACTGAGACTTTCACCGGAACGGATTTTATGACGGTACCACTGTACCCGATCCTTATCATCCATTCTGGCCAGGGCTATTTTAAAATCTTCGGCTTTGTTAGCAGGTAGCAGCAGGTGATGAGGGCCTTCGGGATCGGTGGCCCATTGTTTAAAAGCCGGATTGTATTTTTTTATATCGGCAAGGCTGATCCCGGCCATTCTGGCTGCAATAGACAGGTCAATCTGTGCTTCCGTATCGACTAATGTCAGATGGGTTTCATTGGCAATAGGTTTTAGAGTTAAGTGGTATTGTTCCTGATGTTTTATCAGTTTGGCAATGGCCAGTAACTTGGGGATATAGTTTCTGGTTTCCCTGGGTAAATCTAGAGACCAGTAGTCAATAGGTTTGCCTTTTTTGCGGTTTTTTCTGACGGCTTTATTCACAGTACCAGCACCGGCATTATAAGCTGCAAGGGTGAGCAGCCAGTCTCCCTTATAATAGCGGTTAAGCTGATCCAGGTAACTTAAAGCCGCATTAGTGGACTGATAGACATCCCGGCGTCCGTCAAACCACCAGTTCTGCTTAAGCCCGAAATGGCGACCGGTAGCCGGCATAAACTGCCATAAACCGGCCGCTTTCTGGCTGGAACGGGCATGAGGTTTAAAGCCGCTTTCAATAACAGGTAATAATGCCAGTTCTCCCGGTAATTTTCTTTTCTCAACTTCTTCAGTAATTAAATACAGATAGGGTTCAGCCCGTTCAGAAACCTTGCTTAAATAGCTTTTATGTTTCAGATACCAGGTTTTATATTTTTTTATTTTGGGATGGTTTATTTCAGATAACTGAAACAGTTCCGGCAGATATAACCATAGATTTTTATACTCAGTAACTTTTGAGTCCTGGGTATATTGAGTCATGCCTATATTGTCTGAATGAGCGGCAATAGCCTGTCGAGTGGAATCTAATACAGGATCAATATCAGCATTGATATTGTCGCTCTGAGTATCTTTTAAATAATCGCTGGATAAGATATTCGCCTTATTTTGCGATGTATTAAAGGTGTCTGTGATAGTACAGGCTGTCAGAGTCAGCTGGCTGATAAACAGCAGCAAAAAACAGGGTTTTAATTTAATCAAGTGTGTCTTTCCAGTAGCGGACTGTTGCAAATACTTCAGCAGGTGTTGAAAGTTGTTTGCCTGCAAATTGTTCTGCAGCTTTAATTACACTCTGGCAATTAAAGCGTAAAAAAGGATTGGTCTGTTTTTCCAGTTTTAATTAAAGAGGGCACAGTGGCTTTTCCGGCACTGCGCAGCTCTCTGGTATCTTTTATTCTTTTTAACAGTTCTGTGTTTTCAGGTTCTACCCGTTGGGGAAAAACCAGGTTGTCCTAGGTGTATTCATGGGCGGGGCCGAAAACCGGTATGTCAAACCGGGCCAGTATTTCCCGGATACCGCCGGTATGGTCGCCATGATGATGGGTAATAAAAATGGCCTGTGGCTGGTACCGGTTTTGTTCAATACTCTGGAGAACGGGCCAGGCTTCTCCGGGATCCACAATAATAATCTGCTTTTCTGCCTGCTTTTCGGGTAAACCGTGAATAAACCAGATATAATTATCTTCAAATGCAGGAATTCGACTGACCTTTAACGA
>JBHNNM010000289.1:0-3536 GCA_048563625.1 Gammaproteobacteria bacterium
ATCGAGTTCTGTTGAACAATGTAAAATGATGTAAAATATTCTACAAGTTTTCATTCCACGTGAGCTTCGGTTGTGTGCCATGGCCATGTCGTAACTGCAGCTGCAGAACCGGCTGGCCCGAAGTTTTTGATGAGAGAGCCAACGCCGTCAAGTGCCCTGCGTGAAAACGACCGAGCTTTGAGGATTTTAACGGAACGATCTGTGAACTGTGTGTGACCGCCATGTGTTAACTTGACCGCATCCTAACTTGACCGCATCCTGCTTAGCACCACGAAGTGTTTGTGTATCGCCGCCCGCTGATGAGCGTCGACGGGGGCTTAGGCAACTTGAGACGCCGACCAGGCCCTCTTTAACTCCGCCCCGGCAGGTTTCATATGTAACCCTGCTGCAGCCTGCTATCTAGGACTCTTGTTAATCTTCCTTTTTGTGTGTCTGGGCTGTACTCATCTTATGGAGCGGGCTGTGTAGTCAGGATGCCACTGCAGGGTGCCTAGGCTGAGACAGTGAGAGCAGTAATGGGCCGTGCCGCGAGCCGTGGTTGCGACATGTAACAAGTTCCCCTCTGCCGGACCATGAGACTGCCAATTAACAACAATCAGTATGTCCCTTGTTAGTGAACCCTTCTTCGGTTGGGTTCCTGATGTTCACAAAAAGTTAGATACCAAACAAATATCGTTCAAAATACCCCAAGAACTGCTTGCTTTGACAAGGAAGATATTGTTTAAACGTTACGCCTGTGACATTGGAAACAGGCAAGGATTTAGTGTTCGATGGATCGACCAAGACAAACATAACACTGACATTAAAATCACAGACAGTGTAGACTTAACTGATGTACCCACAAGCCTACCTTGTGACAAACTTTATAAATCAAAAATTCAAGTCAACTCTGACTCACAAAAGCTCGTTACCATCAGTGTATACTACACAACAGGCACAGTCCTGGTGCAGGGAGTGAAGTGTAGGACATGGCTGAAAGATGAGTTCGACGTACTCATCCAAGTCATACGTGCCGTTTATGCTTTTGTGGGCTGCAAGAAATATCCAGGCCTGGAAAACGCAGTACGGGAATGCCTCTCCACTCTTCCCATCCCAAGTGCTACAGAACTTCTTTCATGGAAGGGAGGAATAAGCGACTGCTCACCCCAAAACACCCCGCTTCGTCCACTCATGTCCAAACTAACGCTGCTCGCCACCCTACACCTTCCTACGGACAAGGAGTGTCCTGCCGCTGTCTTCCCCCCTGACCCTTTCCCCTCACCGCAGCAGTCTGGTGGTGACCAGCCCTCGGCCGACTCGTGCCTACCAGACATGCCCTCATCCTCAATGCCGTCTGGCTGCAAACAGCCTTCGCTTTCGCCTTTACCACATACATCCTCTTCGCCACTACAAACCTCACCCTCGTCGCCACTACAAACAGCACCAACAGAAATGGAACCTGCGTCGCCCAACGCCCAGCTAGAAGCAAGCCCCCAAGCCGCACACCACATCACACCTCGAACGACACCAGAACCATCCAAGGTGTTACGTAAAACGTCTACGTACCTACGTAGAGCTCGACCTACAAAACACCAAGTAACCAGACCATCCCGACCTACAAAACCTACAAAACGCCCAGTAACCAGACCATCTCGACTCGAGCAAAAACTAGACACCATATTAACTTTTTTCAAGTGCGCGTCACAACAACTGATCCCCTTTTTACAAGATTTTGAGCGCTTGAAGAAAGACAACAACTCACTGAAAGCAGAGCTACAAAATGTGAGAACATTAGTACACAGTCTCCAGACGAGCACCCCAACCCCGCCCGCCATTTCGTTGCTCAGCCCATCAAAACCAAGAGATGCGCCCAAAGAACCTACGAGTACGATTGACTTCATCGCTGTGCCCACGTCCAACAGATTTGCAGTACTTCAGGGACAGGATGAAGACAAAGAAGAATCGGAAGATACGGACATCGTGGTCTGCACCGACGTTCACGTGGCAGCTGATGAATCCGTGTATATACCAAACAGCACCAATATTCCGTCCGGGAAGGACCGCGCCGACTCTCCCTGCCGTGAGCAGCTCAACGGGAACAGCTTGCAAACCCCCCGTCAACAGTTGGCAGAGTGCAGAGTCCGCCCCGGCATTTCCAACGTCCTTATTGGAGACTCCGTGGTCTCCAGTGTCAAGCCAGACCTGGTGTTCTCGGCTGGCAACAGCCAGAACATCAGCGTCTCAGGCATCACGATAGAAGACCTTCTACACTGGCTGCACAACATACCTCGTAATAAAGACGTGAGGCGGGTTGTTTTCCATGTTGGTGTGAACACTTGCAAAAGCACAACCATCGCTGAGACCACATGGAGGCAACTCGTCCGCAACTTTCGCCGTGTTTTCCCACAAGCGCAGCTAACAGCTTCAGCAATGGTTCCTCCCATGGGACAGCACTACCTGAAGGGAACTGTAGCAACATCAAACATCTCGCTCTTGAAGGTGTGCCAGGGTGAAGATGTGAGGTGCGTAGACCACACCGCTTCCTTTACCGCCTACAGTGGTGCACCAAAACAAGACATGTACAGGGACCCTCTGCATCCCAGCGCCAAGGGCACCGGCAGGTTGGCTTGCAACATCAAGTACGCTGACCGACCCCGTCAAAGGCCAGCGCTGCTCAAGACCCCCGGTCCCACGAAGCCAGGACAGTTCCAGACCAGACAGCAGGGCGCCAACGCATGGCAGTCTGTTCCGGGGCGACTGCCTTCAATGACGACGCCACCAAGCCAGCAGCCTGGTTACACCAATGTCCAGCGGCAGCCATACTGCCTCATGGCCAGCTCCTGTCCCCCTCACCATCACCTTCCCGCTGATAACGGATACCCGCCGCCCCCGTACTATCCATACAGTATCGCCCCTCGTCGGCGTGTGGACACCCAGTCACCCGACGATGTCTTTGAACCCCGCCTGGATGGGTATAGGTCCACAGCTCAGCCCATATGCCACCCTATTTCCGCCTTTCATCGCCAACACATCACCCACATGTATGCAGCTGAAACACTTGTATAATGGATCAAAACAACAATGTGTGTTTGTGTACATGCGTGTGTGCGCCGCACGATAAAATATGTGTTGGTACATTTTAAACTCTTACCTCTTTTGTGCTACCGGCAAATATTCATGGCCTGTGTGGCGCTTCAACAGATCTCAGTGATCAGTCTACTTTCAGCACGTTGCAATAAGCTAAAAAATCGTGAACACTGTGTGCATATTTTAAAGTTTACTCACATTAGACACTGAAAACATTTTTTGGTGATTTCAGGTAGGTTTAATCACCCCCGTGGTAGACATTTTATGATGTTAACAATTGTGACATTTTTTGGTGATTTCATGGACGGCAACTTTTATTATTGCGTACACTGGTTGATTGTGCCCTGCCTCTGCGCTGGTGTGATCTGCATTCAGTATTATTCTGTATTATTCCCCTTGCGCTTACAGTATTTCTGACAAACATTTCCGGCCTGAGTTGCTTATTGGAAGTAATTTGTTCTGCCGCGTAT
>JBHNNM010000290.1:0-3531 GCA_048563625.1 Gammaproteobacteria bacterium
AAGATAGTTCTTGGCATGGTAAGTGTTCTTGTATGTTGATTTTTCACAAAACCATTATACTTGTTTAACAAATACCATGCTGCCTATTTTTTAACCACAAAAGATCAACAGCCCCTAATGAACTGGCAAAAACTACTGATAAAACCATTGTGTTTTACTGTAACGGCCGTCGCTGTATGAAATCCTTTAAAGCTGCGGTCAAGTCTAAGCTATCCAATGTCATGGTATATGATGCGGGGGTGTTTGAATGGGCAAAACAATATCCTGAACAGTCGGTACTTATGGGTGAGTCGCCCCTGCCGGTTGATAAACTGATCCCCAGCAGTAAGCTGAAAGAACATTTTATACCGCTGGCTAAATTTGAAGAGCTTATTCCACAGTCCATATTAATTGATGTGCGGGATCTGAAAGAACGTCGTGGCAATGGCCTGTTTCTGTTGGCGGATAAATCCGCACCTCTTAGCAGACCCGATAAACTGGAGAAGTACGTTAATAAAGCCATTGCTGAAGATAAAATATTGCTGGCCTATGATAATGCCGGTAAACAGGTTCGCTGGCTGCAGTATTATCTTGAGAAAAAAGGTGTAAACAAATATTATTTTATGCAGGGTGGTGCAAAATACTATACCTATAAACAAATGATTTCTTTATAGGTTTTCTGTGCCCGAGTATCTGTGCTGGGATGCATAACAGCTTTCATTAAGGGAAGAACGGCAATGCATGGTGTTGAACACAGTTCAGGGGTTATTTTCGGCTGGGATCCGTTCTGGGTTTCTACGGTCATTTTTATAATGACCTATGCGGTGGTTATCAGCGAACGAGTCAACCGTGCCATTGTCTCCCTGCTGGGGGCTGCTATGATGATCATGCTGGGGGTTATTAACCAGCAGGCGGCGATACGCGGAGTGGACTTTAATACCATTGGTCTGCTGACCGGTATGATGGTGATAGTCACCATTACCCGGCGTGCCGGGGTGTTTCAGTATATTGCCATATGGGCGGCTAAAAAAGTCCAGGCTTCCCCCTGGGGAATTATGCTGATGCTGTCGGTGGTCACTGCAGTGTTTTCCGCACTGCTGGATAATGTGACCACAGTATTGCTGATAGCACCCATTACCCTGCTGATCACCCAGGAACTGGATGTCCCCCCCTTTCCTTTTCTGTTTTCTGAAATATTTGCGTCTAATATCGGCGGCGCCTCCACTTTAATCGGTGATCCGCCGAATATTATGATTGGCTCTGTAGTTAACCTGACTTTTAATGATTTTGTGGTTAATCTGATGCCGGTAGCCATTGTGGTGATGGCAGTCAATCTGTTTATTGTTTACCTGATCTGGGGTCGCAAGCTCTCGGCCAGTGCTGAAAAACGCCAGCAGGTCATGAGTTTTGATGAACGTCAGGCACTTAAAGATATTCCCTTGCTGAAACGTTCTTTGTTTGTCCTGGCACTGGTGTTGCTGCTATTTATGAATGCCCATAACCTAGGCCATGAACCAGCGACCATTGCCATGGGCGGGGCGGCTTTATTAATGCTGCTGGATAACATGGGCCGTTCTGCCCATGCTCAGGCATCCAATGTGGATCAATGCTTTCAGGAAGCGGAATGGATCACCATATTCTTTTTTGTAGGTCTGTTTATTGTAGTAACCGGTATTGAACATTCAGGTGTGCTGGCTTATCTGGCCGAACAGATGCTGGTCGCGACGGGCGGGGATTTTAATGTTACGGTGGTGGCAGTCCTCTGGTCATCAGCCATTATTTCGGCCCTGGTGGATAATATCCCCTTTGTTGCCACCATGATCCCCATGATTAAATCTATGGCTCCGGCTTTTGGCGGAGACGCTGCATTAATGCCCATCTGGTGGTCATTGTCACTGGGGGCCTGTCTGGGCGGTAATGGCTCGCTGATTGGTGCCAGTGCCAACCTGATTGTGGCGGGTTATGCGGAAAAAGCCGGTTTTCCTATTACCTTTTTAAAATTTATGGCCTATGCATTTCCCTTAATGATTGTCAGTATTATTATTTCCCATTTATATATAGCCTGGCGATTTCTTTAGGTCTGTCAGGTTTCGTGGAGTCAGAAAATGACCAGTATGAATATCAGTGACATTATTATTCCCACCAGCTGTGTACAGGCTGGGGACAGTGTTAAACATTTTTTTGAGCTGTGTATCAGGGAAAATACCCCCGCTCTGCCTTATAGAGATAAAGATGGGAGTATAAAGGGCTTTGTAACACTTAGAGAAGTAATGGGCAGGGACTGCCTGCCCAATTACCTGGTGGAACTGGCAGGTATATTAAGCAATGATATGAACTGTGTGTCCAAAGCCACAGAAAAAATTACCCACCTGTTCCAGAAAACCGTGGATGAATACTTGGAAGAACCCATCCTGTTTATTGCCTCCGATGCTATTTTAATACGAGTGGTGGCCTTAATGGAAAAACACGATACCGATTTTTTATTTGTTGCGGATGACTGTCAAAACTGTTCTGGTGACTACAGGGGGATTGTTACCCGCCATGCTGTTGCCAGAAAAATGCTGCAAATAGCTGGCAATAAGCCTGCAGGTACGGCTTTTGAGTCCGTATTTACAAATTAATTAGCAGGAACATGAAACTTTTTAGAAATACCCCGGTCATATATTACAAGTAGTACATAAAGTTGTTTTATCGCTTTGTGAACACTTCACTTAATCCCTTTTTTCTTGTACCCCACCTCCCAGTGGGTTTTTTTTGCTTAACACCCTCAGCATGTCTATACTTGAGTAAATTGATCAATTTTTCAATTCCTCAAATATATGGACTTATTGCACATTTTTCATAAATATTCAGCTGCTTTTATTATTGGATTGCTGATCCTGATACTTCCGAAAATACTGCTTGCACAGGAACAGCCAATAGCAGAAGCTTCAGAATCAGTAAAAACACAACCGCAAACCCTCAGTACAGCAGCAGATAAAGCTATTCAGGATCGGTCACCGATAGCGCTGACCGTTTCGGAACAGGAATGGTTAAAGGCTCATCCTGTTATTGATATTGGTGTTGATGGAAACTGGCCGCCGATAGATTTTATGGATGCTGTTGGGCATCATAGCGGTATTGCCCATGAATTTCTGCAGCAAATGTCACAGATACTATGTGTCCGATTTAACCCGGTACCGGGGCCAACCTTTAATAAAATGCTCAATAAAGTTAAGAGCGGAGAATTAAAGGTTGGCATGAGGATTGTAGAAACACCACAACGCCGCCAATCTCTCTGCTTTACCGATCCCTATTTTACCGCTCATAAAATTATTGTCTCCAGGCGTTCATCTCAGCAGTTTCGAAGTCCGAATGAGCTTTCAGGCAAAACCGTGGCCATGGAAGAAGGTTATTACAGTGTTGATTTAATTAAGAAAAAATACCCCAATATGGTTGTTCTCCGCTTTAATGAGTGAGATTTTGTCCAAAATAGAATATGCTCTGCTCATCAGGAATGGAGGTTTGCCTGATTTTTAGTTTAAAATATTCGGTATCCCGAATCCCTCTGGC
>JBHNNM010000291.1:0-3525 GCA_048563625.1 Gammaproteobacteria bacterium
TAATACCTGTGGCGACCTTCGCTACGCTCGGTTCACCACAGGTATTACATGAACCGGCGATATTCAGTAAATATCATAAATACAACCTGGTTAAGTTGCACTTATGAGTTGAATCTAAGATATTAAAAAACTATGATACAGGCTGACAGAATAATGCACTTATGGCTCTGCTCTTTCATCCAGAGCAGAGCCAACTTAAAACAGCTGAATTAATTCAGATTAGAACACAAACCAGTCAAGCCTCTTCCCTGTACTTTATTTTGAAAAAGAAAGAATATAGTACCGGTACAACAATCAGCGTTAACACTGAAGCAAAAGCCAGTCCGGACATAATGATAATGGCCATATTAACAAAAAAGACATCCGAAAGCAGAGGCAGCATACCCAGAATAGTCGTCGCCGCACCCATCATTACAGGCCTCATCCGACTGACCGCTGAATCCAGAATGGCTTTAAATGATTCAACCCCATCTTCAATCTGCTGATCAATTTCTTCAATCAGAACAATGGCATTTTTAATCAACAATCCAATCAGACTTAAGGCGCCCAGTAAGCCCATAAAATCAAAGGCTCCGTCCAGCAGTAATACCAATAATGGCCAGAGGTACAGTTAACCAGATGATTAAGGGTTGTTTAACCTTACCAAATAATAATATTGTGGTGAGTATCATCAGTAAAAAACCACCGGGCAAAGCTTTGGCTAATGAGTCTTTAGCCAGTTTTGAATCTTCATACTCACCACCCCACGTCAGCTGATAACCCGGAGGCAGCTTCATCGCTTTTATCTGGGGACGCAGACGATTAAATAATTCTGTAGTATCAACACCGGTTTCAGGATTACACGAGGGTATAATGGTCTGCATCCGGTCTCGACCACGGATAACGGTATTTTCCCAGACCGTTTCAAAGCGTTTAACAACCTGACCAATGGGCACTGATTTTTGTAATACCGGACTCCAGACCTGAATGTCCTGAATATTAGAAATATCTTCACGTTCCTCATCAACGGCTCGACTATAAATAGGCAATAAGCGAATACCATCACGATACAGACCGACCTGAGTACCATCAAAGGCATATTTTAAAGCCTTGGACAGGTCTTCATAATTAATGCCTAACTGTCGTCCAACCTGTTCATTAAAAATGGGTTTAACCAGTTTTACGGGCTGACGCCAGTCATCACGAATTTCTTTAGTCCCGGCATTTTTACGAAAAATATCTTTAGCCTGTTCAGATAACTGTCTTAAAACGGCTCCATCCGGACCACTGATACGCGCTTCAATTTTACTGTCTCTTCCCGAACCAATCCGTAACGATTTAATAATCGGTTCTATATTAGCAAAGTTTTTCATATACAGATCAGCCTTCTGCCAGATATCCGCAATCTGTTCACGGGTTTCTGTCTGTACAATAATCTGAGCATAAGCCGGGCTGCGCTCTTTAGGTTCATAGACCAGTGAAAAACGCGGATCCCCGCCGCCAATAAGCTCCGTAGTTTTTGTCACACCGGGCAGGGAACGAATATATTCACTGATTTTGAGCGTATCATCCCGTATTTTACTGATATCTGTCCCTTCAATTTCCCATATTTCAACGAAAAACATCGGAGTATTTGAGTCCGGAAAAAAGCCCTGCCGTACATAGCCGAGACCATAGACAGCCACTGCAAATAAAGCCACAATCAAGGTCATGGTAAATGCACGAAAATGCAGCGCTTTTTTTAATATCTTGCGGTAAAACATAAATACAAAGCCTGAGTAGGCATCTTCGATATTTTGTTCAGAACCGGTATTTTTTTTGGGTTTAATAAACAGAGCGCAAAATAACGGTGTGGTACTGACAGCCGTTACCCAGCTTAAAAATAATGAGATTAAAATTACGTAAAACAGTGTACGTGTGAATTCACCGGTTGAATCCTGCGACAGACCAATGGCGGAAAAGGCCAGAATACCCACAATGGTTCCGCCCAGTAAAGCCATGGCACTCTTGCCTACCACTTCTTTGGCCGCTTTTGCCGCATTCATACCGGACTGGATACGCACCATCATGCCTTCTGCTACCACAATAGCATTATCCACCAGCATACCCAGTGCAATAATCAGAGCACCCAGTGATATTCGCTGTAAATCAATACTATACAGTTCCATAATCAGCAGAGTGCCGGCAACAGTAATAAGCAGTACAGAACCGATAATAAGACCGGCAGTTACTCCCATAAACAACAGCGGCTACCAAGTTTAACATAAAACCCTTAACCGAATTTTTAACTTCATTAGGCTGGTTTACCTTCATAAAAAATAAGTAATTCCGGTACTTCCTGGTATTCACGGCGGATTTCTGCAATATCTTTCAGATAGACCATAGTCCTCTCTGATGAACTGATTAACAGATCACCAATGGCTTTTACTGACTGAAATTCACCGGTTGGCTGAATACGCAGATATTCATCACCCGCCTGCACCTTACCGGCATCCGTCACAACATTCTGAGACTGCAGGAACTGAGCGATTTTCTCCAGTGACAGCCCAAGTTCACCCAGACGCTGGCGAGACATATCCAGATAAACCACCTCAGTCTGGGCACCGCCTATGACGACTTTTCTAACTCCGTCAACCAGCACTAATTCCTTCTTGAGATAATCAGCGGTATCTTTTAAATCACGATAGGTATAACCGTCTCCTGATAAGGCTAGGTAAACACCATAAACATCAGCAAAACTATCTACAATAACCGGTTTCTGAGCCCCCGGTGGGAGCTTATACAGCATATCTGCGATTTTTCTACGTACTTCATCATAGATATTCGGAAAGTCCTTAGTCGTGTATTTATCTTTAAAGGTAACGGTAATTTCTGACATCCCGGGCCGTGAAATAGACATTTTTATCCACTTAACCTGCGCCATCAACTGAACTGCTTCTTCAATATGATAGGTTACTTCATCATAGACCTGCTGAGCAGTAGCGCCAGGATAGTGAGTAATAATTTTGACGTCTGTAATGGTAAATTCAGGATCTTCCAGTTTACCCATTTTTAAAAAACCGTTATAACCGCCCACCAGAAAAACAATCACCAGAAGCCAGGATATAACCGGTGTTTTTACCGAATATTCTCCGATATTCATAATTTCTTATCCCTTTGATGAGGTATTGGCAAAAGTATTCTGTTCACAGCTTTTTTTCAGCAGCGGTGACTCATGTAAGATATTATCCTCTGCCTGCTCCGATTGACTCATCAGGGTAACGTTAAGCCCTTTGTATAAAACGAGTACACCGGCGACCACCACCCGCTGACCGTCTTTTATGCCTTCTGTTACCTCAATCTGGTTTCCTTTCATAGTGCCGACTTTCACTGATACCGGTGCAACCTGCATGGTTTTTTCATCCACTACCCAGACCTCCGGCTTTAATGCGGCATCTGCAATGACTGCACTAACCGGCAGATAAAAGATATGCTTCGCCTCAATAACTTTACTAAAGTCAATTATTACCGTTGCCGTCATACTCGGCAGAACAATCACATCTTTTG
>JBHNNM010000292.1:0-3516 GCA_048563625.1 Gammaproteobacteria bacterium
GGTTTCGGCAGCCATTTTTTCCATTACCCTGGAACGATGAGCTTCTACAGTTGACTGGCTGATATTCATATCAGCGGCAATAATTTTATTGCGCTTGCCTTCAATAACAAATTGCAGCACTTCCTTTTCCCGGGGGGTTAGATCGTTATAACGGGCTTCGATATCCTGTATCCGTGATGACTCACCTCTTTGTATGGCATCCTGCTCTATGGCCTTATGTACAGTATCAAGCATAGACTGATTATTAAAGGGTTTTTCTATAAAGTCCACGGCGCCGGCGGTAACAGCACGGACCGCCATAGGCACATCACCATGACCAGTGATAATGATAATGGCTGGATGAATCCGCTCGGCCGCCAGCCGAGCCTGCAGATCCAGACCGCTGATACCGGGCATACGCACATCCAGGATCAGACAACCCGGCTTATCCACATCAAACCGATCCAGATATTCCTGGGCTAATGCATAACTTTCTGTATTCAGACCTACCGACTCCATTAACAGGCTTAAGGCATTACGCACCTGCTCATCATCATCGACAATAAAAACCGTAGGCTTAGTCATTTATTCTTCTACCCCTTCCTTTTTAGTGGCATTATTTTTACTGATATTTTTTCTATTATTATTCTGCTCCGAATCACTGATGATCGGCAAGGCAAAGCGGAATGCCGTACCTTCCGCACTGGCTAAATGCAGATACATCTGCCCCTGGTGTGATTCTATAATCCCCTGGCTGATAGACAAACCCAGTCCCAGGCCGTTATCCTTACTGGTAACAAAGGGATCAAACAGCCCCTGTTTAATTTTATCATCAATTCCCGGCCCTGTATCCTCAACTGTTACAATAACAGCATTATCCCCGGCCATTTCAGTGGTTATCGTTAAAAAGCGGTTATCTTCGGGACTGTGCAGCATGGCTTCAATGGAGTTTTTACATAAATTCAGAAGCACCTGTTCAATCTGTATCGGCTGTGCCAGTACCTCCTTAATATCAGGAGCCATCTTGCGGATCACTCTGACACTGGCTTTTCGGGCTTCCGGACGAATAAACAACAGCACTTCTTCAATCAGAGTATTAATATTAATTCTGGAGCGTTCTGGCTGTTCTTTACGCACAAACTGGCGCAGCTGCCGAATAATTTCCCCGGAATGTTCTGCCTGGATACCAATGGTTTCCAGCACATCAATTAATTTCTCCGCATCAAGCTGACCACTTTCCAGCATCTGTATGCAGGCAAAAGAATTGGTTGCAATGGCGGTTAAGGGCTGATTGAGTTCATGGGCAATACCCGATGCCATTTCGCCCATGGTGTTTAAGCGTGCCATATGCGCCAGTTCTTTCTGATGCCGCCGGTTTTCTTCTTCTGCTTTTTTACGTTCGCTGATATCCCTGAATACTACAACACTACCGATGGTTTTACCGGTATGATCCTTCATGGGGGTACAGCTGTATTCTACAGGGAAAGAACTGCCGTCTTTTTTCCAGAACACATCATCAGCAATAAAACGCGGGGTTTCATCCCGAAAAGTCATATATACGGGGCAATCTTCTGCTTTATATAAAGTACCGTCTTCATGTGAGTGGTGCAGTAAATCATGCTGATTACCATTCTGCATTTCCTGTAGTTGCCAGCCGGTCATTTTTCTCATGGAGCGGTTCATAAAGGTACAGTTACCATTAGTATCAACTCCATATATTCCATCACAGACAGAATTAAGCACCAGATCATGCTGGTGTTCAAGGGAGCGTTTGGATTTTTTTAAGTGGGCATTCAGGCGGGCTACCCAGGTACTCATTATGGTCAGCATTAACAGGAATATACTGACAATAGCAATCCCCTTCCAGTAACGCTTAATAGCATCCTGCAAGGTAAATTTACCTTCATCTTCATAAGGCGGTAATTTTAACTGCTTAAACAGTTCGTGCACCTGCTGATAGTCCAGCGGAATAGTCCAGCCAAAATAATGGCTGTTTTTTCCGGTATGCTGCTTACTCATCTGAAAGAGAGCTATAGCTACCTTCTGGGCCAGTTCATTAGAGGTATTCTGCAGCTTGCTAAAGGGCCATTCCGGGTATAGCGCTGTACTATGGATATAAGGAAAACCATCATAAATGACCGGATGAATAATTTTAAATTCATCCAGACGAATATCACCATTGGCTGCCATTTTTTTCAGTATACCGCTGCGTACCATACCTACATCAACAAAACCATCCCTGACAGCCATTACTACTTTATCATGAGTCTCACCGAAGCTCAGACTGACAAAATCACTAAAAGGATCAATTTTGGCCTCTTTTAAGACTCCCCATTCCATCTGAAAGCCGCCCAGGGAAGTTTTGTCCACGGCCATGACTTTTTTACCACGCAGATCCTCAAGGGTATTAATATCATTTCTAAGCTGCCGGACAAATATCACTCCACCAAAGACATTCAGGGGGATATTACCCACACTATTATTCAAGGTGGCAATCCGGGAAACCCGGTAGCGCACTTCCATACTGACGTATATACCGGAATTAACCAGCAGAAAATCAATTTCAGAATTCTTTACTGCAGGTTCTATTTCATCAAACTTTAAGGGTACAATTTCAAACTGATAATCCTTTAATGCCGTATTCAGATAATTAGCCGTTGGTGCCCAGATCTGACGGGTAACATCATCTCCCCGGTGACTCAAAACCCCGATACGGATCACTTTATCAGCAGGCAGAGCCGGCAGAGACAACAGTAGAATTAAAAGAAGCAGAAAAGCCTTAGGTGAATTAAATAACAAAAGAGGTATCCATAATTAATCAGTATCATTCAAAGTATAAGTTTCATCCTGCTATTCTACAACTAACAAAGCTCTTAAAAAATTTATAACTATTCCGTACCTATTATGACCGTGACATCCTATAGGTGCTGTATTTCCGGGGATGCTCGGGTACATTCATGTATCGGTTTAGAACTTTTCAAAACTTGTTTTGTAAAAAGTTCTTATCCTAGTGATTGTGAAAACATCCATGTTTTCAAAACCCCGTAAACACAGCACCTATAGGATGTCACTCTATGTCAGTTAAGGTTTTACTGAATAATTGCCAAAAATTTGTCTTCGGTTATCAATTACAGCTATTAAGGAAAACCACAATACCCTATCCCGTTTTTATCCATATTAATCCGCCTGGTTATTTTTGATGATAAGGGATTAAAAGTTCTGAAAATTCATAAACTTAAATAAGCACAAGCTTATATAACAAGCAAATTATCTTAACAACTATCGCAAACAAGAGTTAACAATGACAGTATCCAGACGTAATTTTGTAAAAATAATGGGCCTCGCAGGAACAGCCGGCTCCGTACCCATGATGCTCCCGGGTGTTTCAGTGGGTAAAACAGACAATAAGCAAAAAACCAGACCCGAGGATTTTTACAACCTCCCCCTAAAAGGTACCGCCCGCATACTGCACATCACCGATGTCCACGGCCAGCTTAAGCCGGTGTACTTCCGTGAGCCTAATGTCAACCTGGGTGT
>JBHNNM010000293.1:0-3511 GCA_048563625.1 Gammaproteobacteria bacterium
GTTCAATTCAAGCAGAATTTAATAAGGCCTGCACCTGCTCAATAGAAGCCCGCTGCATACTTTGAGCATTTAAAGTATTCAGCGGTGTAATTCGGCGTTGTTTCTCAGACAGTACAATTAAATTAATCCGGTGTTCACCCGCATAAAATTGATAACAGGGTACCTGCTGCGGGTGCTGTTTGCCGAAAAATAACTTCCATTCGCCCAGTTGATAGGGAATATGATGTTCCATCAGCATGGTGGCAATCTGTTCTGGAGTATCAGACAGCAGCTGGATATCGATACCGCTGTGTTCGCCGGCGTAACCTGATAATACGGAACCGGTAAGTCGGGGTTGATAGTTATGAAACAGTTGCATGGCTTTAAGAGCGGTTTCCCTGAGTTTTTGCAGTTTGTCCTTGCTGTCTGGATTATACAGGGACTGATAGATTTTCAATTCTGCCAGAATCTCTTCATTATCCGGCAGGCTGTGTTCATTCTGAATACCTAATTGCTGGGCGGCTTTTTTCCTGGCGTAATTGAAATTATCGGTTCCTTCTTCAGTCATCAGGCGGGCAGCCTTAACGCCTATCTGGGCACGCAGACGTAACACCTGTTTGTGCTTTTCAGAACCGTTTCTTGATGATCCGGATCTTGAATATTTAGCAGAATGTTTGCCTGAACGCTTAGAAGAGTTCTTCATTGGTGGCTTCGCTGCTGCTGGAAGAACCGCTGCCGTTGACACTGCCGGCAGAACGGATGGGCTCTGTGCCTTCTATAAAATATTCAAACAGGGTCTTTTTTGATGAGGGGGATGCCAGCAGACCGGTTTCAGCATCAATTTTTACCGTCACTACATTTTCAGGCACTCTTAAGGGCTGTTCATGCATGTCCTTTAAAGCCACCTGCATAAAATTCATCCACATCGGCAGAGCGGCAGTACCGCCAAACTCACGTCGTCCCAGTGAACGGGGCTGATCAAAACCAACCCATGCAGTCGCCATTACCTGACGGTTAAAGCCGGAGAACCAGGCATCAAGCTGATCATTGGTGGTGCCGGTTTTTCCGGCCAGATCTTTGCGGCTCAGTTTAAGTGCTTTACGGCCGGTACCAAAACGGATCACATCACGCATAATGGTGGTTAGGATAAAGTCATTGGCTTCATCCACAACACGGGGGGCATGCAGGCTTTCCTCTTCAGGGCAGCTCTGTTGAGGATAATCCGGACTGCAGACGGTCAGAGGCTGCTGCTGGAAAAGCACATTTTGCAGTGGATCTTCAATACGTTCAATAAACCAGGGTGAAATATTATATCCGCCATTGGCCAGTATGGCGTAGCCGCGGGCAATCTGCATGGGTGTCAGAGTGGCGCTGCCCAGAGCCAGGGACAGGTTTTTGGGCAGTTCGTCTTCGGTAAAACCAAAGCGTTTAACATAATCTATGGCATAGTTAATACCGATATCCCGCAGGATACGGATGGAAACCAGGTTGCGGGACTTAATCAGCCCCTGTCTGAGGCGGGTTGGGCCGAAAAATTTACCGCTGTAGTTATCGGGTCGCCAGAAGCCTTCAAGATAACTGTCCTTGAATACCACCGGCGCATCATTAATCAGAGTGGCGGCAGTATAACCCTTGTTTAAGGCTGCAGAATAAATAAATGGTTTGAAGTTGGAGCCGGGCTGGCGCTTGGCCTGTATTACCCGGTTAAATTTACTGTCATAATAATCAAAACCACCCACCAAGGCATTAATGGCACCATTTTGAGGATTAAGTGATACCATGGCACCGGCGACTTCCGGTTTCTGAGCTAGGGTGAATTCCCTGTTCGGCAACTGTTCGATATAGATAATATCGCCGGGATTAATCACATCAGAAATTTTCTTAAGCTTAGGGCCGATATGATTGTCTTTAATGTATTTACGTGCCCACTTAATGTGTTTCCAGCGCAATGCCACTGTGCTGCCGTCTTTAAGCAGAACCGTTGCCTGTTCTTCTGTAGCAGGTTTGGAGGTCTTTTTGTTTTTGGTTTTTTCTGCTGGAACTTCAACGCTATTAATGGCCATGACCAGAGCCGGCTGCAGATGACCTACCGGCCTGAATTTGCCCAGAAACTTAATGGTTTCCAGTATCGGTGTATTTTCTTCAGGCAGGTTAATATGCTCTTCTACGCCTTTATAACCGTGTCGGTGCTCGTAGCTCATCAGGGCACTGCGCAGGGCTGCATTGGCGGCTGTCTGCATGGTACTGGAAATGCTGGTAAAGACATTATAACCCGTAGTGTAGGCTTTATCTCCATAAAGTTTAATCATGTGTAAACGAACCATTTCTGCTATATAAGGTGCTTTCACTTCAATATTGGCTTTATGAATTTCAGCAATATCTTTAGTATTTACCGCGGTTTGATATTGTTCCTCAGTAATAAAGTTAAGCTGACGCATCCGATCCAGTACATAATTACGGCGTATGGTGGCTCGTTCTGGATTGGTGACAGGGTTATATCTGGATGGTGCTTTAGGCAGTCCGGCAATCATGGCAAACTGTTCCAGGGATAATTCCTGCAGAGGCTTGCCGTAATAGGTTTTAGCTGCTGCTGCAACACCATAAGAACGATGACCCAGATATATTTTGTTCATATACAGGGCCATAATATCTTCTTTACTCAGGAGCTTTTCAATTTTAAGGGACAGAAAAATTTCATTAAGTTTACGGATATAGGTTTTATCCCGGCTCAGAAAAAAGTTTCGTGCGACCTGCATGGTTATGGTACTGCCGCCCTGACCTTTCTGACCGGTTTTTATCAGGTGTACCATGGCTCGCAGAATACCCTTGTAATCCACGCCGGGGTGTTTAAAAAAGTTTTCATCTTCTGCCGCTATAACAGCCTGTACCAGTTGTTTCGGTATGTCCTGGTATTCCACTGGTTCTCGTTTCATTTCGCCAAATTCTGCAATTAGCTTTTTATCAGCGGAATAAACTCGTAAAGGTACCTGTAATTTAACGTCTTTTAATACCTCAATATCCGGTAATGTGGGCTCCAGGTAAGAATATATCGATGTGATGGTGATCACAGAAATTATGCCAGTTGTCAGAAAAAGTGTGAGGAGAGTCAGAAAACGTTGGTATAAGCGGCGCATAATTGCTCAGGTTGGTGTTAAAATAGTTGTCTAATTTGCTTGATTATAAAGCTTTTTTTGTGACACCACACCCGTTTTAAGAAAAAAATTATTCACTTACTTGATTATGATATCTAATGTACTATCATATGATTAGCTTCTAACTGTTTGAAGAAAAACAAAAAGCTGTTGTCGCATTGAATGCTGGGTTATAAAAAGAACAAAAAAACCTGATTCTTTTACAAAATATTGAAGGTTAAGAGCCAAAGCTGTGATGGAATCGACAATTTTTATCTTCCAGGTGTCAGGATACACAACAGTTAAACAATAATTATAAATGGACTTTGTATAATAGTGATTTGTAGTCTAAGTTAGAAGGGCACTATAAATAAGACGGGATTCAGATGGGTTTAAAATTG
>JBHNNM010000294.1:0-3503 GCA_048563625.1 Gammaproteobacteria bacterium
AAGATAGTTCTTGGCATGGTAAGTGTTCTTGTATGTTGATTTTTCACAAAACCATTATACTTGTTTAACAAATACCATGCTGCCTATTTTTTAACCACAAAAGATCAACAGCCCCTAGACACTGGGTACCCGAATTCACCGCCTGATGCAAAAAGGCCATCCAGTTAAAACTCCTGAATAGCTTCAGTATTACTGGATAATCAGATTATGTAAAGGTTTAGCCAGACGGGTTATCCATTGCCCGCCTTTAGCCGAATCAGACAATATCACCACAATGTATTTTTTATCTCCCTGTTCAATAATCGCGCTGTCAGCATGAAAGTTTTTCCAGGAGCCGGACTTGCGGAAAAAACTTAATCCCCTTGATATCGGCCAGTCCCTTAACCAGTTTGTGTTTTATACCGAGATTTCCAAGTACTGCTTTCATTTTTTTACTGTATTCGGGGTTCAGTAATTGCCGGGTTTCCAGGAGATAGTAAAACCGGGCAGCCTGGATGCCGGTTGCACCGTGGGACAGGTGGTGCAATGGGTCACGATGAAAGGCACTGCCCTTGGAATAAGATTTTCCCACCCAGATACCGCCGTTATGGTCCGGTGAATACAGGGAATATTGAGGTAATTGCAGAATTTCCAGTACTCGTTCACCGCCAATCAGATTAAGAACATGGGTGGCTGATTTATTACTGGAAAAGCGGATCATTTTAACCAGATGAGCCGTTAACTCATCGGTTTCCTGTAAATGACCATTTTGTATTTCTACAAAAGCCGCCAGCAGAATAGCAATTTTGGGCAGGCTGGCGGCATAAAACATTTTATTGCCGTTAACATGAGCCAGTCTGGGTTTTAGCGGATTGCTGATATCCACAAGTACTACCGATAATTGTTTCTGTTTAACGGGATGCCACAGCCCCTGCTGTTTAATAACAGCTTCCAGCTGCTTCTGCAATACGGGGGGATCCTCAGCTGTCCATAATCATGGGTAGGTGTGACCTGTTCCGTCTGTTTGAGAGGAACAATAGGCGGGTGCAGAAAACACAGACAGCAAAGCGGAAAAGCAGAGAGCTGACAATTTAAATTGTTTTACCATCCCAGAACATTCCTTTTAATTGACCAGCGGGGTTCTTTCTTTATAGCGCCGGCACCGGATACCCAGTAGTGGCTGCTGTATTCCATCAGTCCACTGGCCTGTTTGGCTTTAATCCACTGACTCAGAAAAATGGCAAAGTCCTGCTGATCCCTGGCAATAGCAAAACTCATAGGAAACTTAAATGAGGAAAGTTTAGGCAGCAGGGCACTGTATTGCGGATGCAGTAAGGTCAGTGCTGAAGCAATTTCAATGGTTTCAATCAGGCCATCAACCTTATCATCGGGCATTTTAAAAAACTCATCATAGTGAGAGATAGGAATAATTTTTAATTCCATCTCGGGCAGTGCTCTCTGTAGTCGTCGGCTTATGGCCTGAACAAATACCGGTTCTCCCAGTACGGCCAGTTTAAGAATTTTATGCTTGAGTATACTGTCCCGGCTCGAAAACTCATTGCGTCGGTAATCCTTAACCAGAGAACTTAATTTACCCTCAATATAGGGAGAGGAAAGTTCAGCTTTGAGTAGGTTAAAGGTATCGTAATTAACACCGGGGATAATATCAAGCTGACCGCTGGCTAAAGTATCTGCAAATTTATTCCATTCAAAGGGATAAAATTCAAGACGGACACCCAGATCATTGGCCAGGTAAAAGAACAACTCAATGTCCATGCCCACCAGTTGTCCCTGAGCATTTATATAGGAGAAGGGAAGTCGATCAGGACGATAACCCACTCTCAACACGCCCCGGTCTTTTATGGCCTGGAGCAATTTATTGTCAGGTGCTGGCAGAGTTGCAGCGGTGTCGGGAAGTTTTTTAAATACCTGGTATGGTACATCGGGCAGAGTATCCGGTAATTGCATATTCATTACTAGATTGTCTTTGTTATATGTGTTTTTTACCGAAAACTGTAGAAAAGTGCGGGTCAGTATTACTGCCAGAAATAAAGCAAGACCCATAATAATTAAATTACGGAGTATTTTTTTACTGTTAAAATGCAAATGACCACCCAGACCGGAAGTAATGATCAGGCTGAAAGCAAACAGATTCATAACACTGACCATAGTGTCAAATTTGTCGTTAATAATAGCGCTGGGTATATAAAAATTAAACATATCCTGGGGAATATGAAACAGATCCAGTAAAAAGGGCAATGGCACCTGGGCCTTGGCAAAAAAACTGAAAATACCGGTAACAATCAGCTCCGGGTATTGAGCCAGTTCAAGCTGGGAACCGGACATCCAGGCGGCAAAGGGCACAAACAAAATAGCCAGCAGGCGACCGGTATTAGGAAAATTAAAAGTGACCGGAATAATGACATCAATGACATGTTCGCTTTTTTCTGAATTAAGGCGGTATTTTTCAAATATTTCCCGGGAGTTTTCAATCAGCATGGGCAAAATAATAAATATATTCTGTGCAATAAAGCCGGTCAGCAGGGCGGAACGTGAACAGTAAATAATATCGCTGTATTTAAAGGGGGTAAAGGTACTGATAAGTAGTGGAAGAATAACAAAGGTCAGTACTAATGAGGCCGCAATATAAATGGCAAAGTAAACCTCAAGATGACTCAGCTGTTCCAGGGTCATTGTTCCGGCTGCTACGGCAACAATGGCAAATACTCCGACAGGGGTTAACTGCACCATAAAGGCCCTTACTTTGCTCAAAATATCACTGAACACTTTAAATGAGTCCACCAGAAGTGCTTTGTCTTTATGCCCAATGAGTGCAACTCCAACAGCAATACAGAATAGTACCACGGCCGGTACAATACTATTGGCCATGGCATAAAAAGGGTTTTTAGGAATATAAATTTCCAGGGGATTAAACGGCTGGGGTGGCTGGGTAATATTGGAACTGTAAAAACTGGCGTCCTGCCATTGTGGAAAGGTCAGGGGCATGGCCAATATAATTAAGGCTGATATCAGCCAGAACAGCAATAGCAGCAGAGTGCCCCGAAGAGCAAGTGATTTGGCCAGTTCCTTATTAAGAGAGCCAACGCCGCTGATCAGAGAAACCACCACATAGGGCAGTACTGCCATCTGCATCAGACGTATCCAGGTATCTCCCAGCCATTTAATTGATACGATATCTTCACCAAAAAAGAGACCGGTGATAATACCCAGGCAAAGGTGTTGTGGTCTAATAGAACTGGACACTTTAATAAGAGATAATAACAATCAATTATTGAGGTGTCATAATGGGACAGAAACGAACATACAAACAATATTCTAAAGAATATAAAGAAGAAGCGGTAGCACTGGTATATTAGGCGACAATTATCTTGTCCGGTCTGACGACAATTATCTTGGCCGGTTGAGTGATGAATTAAGATAAGTACTTTTTCTTGTGGAGAAAGCACTTGTCAGGACAAGACATCACTCAAAGACAGGAGAATTGTTATATGAAACACCGACAA
>JBHNNM010000295.1:0-3496 GCA_048563625.1 Gammaproteobacteria bacterium
GTTTTTTTGATAATGTGGTATTTTTCATTTGAAGCCTTTTTGTTGATGAATAATTGCCTGAATAACAACTATTTGATCATCAAATTGGCTTCATTTCAATTCCTAAAGATCATACCTATGATTTACTCATACTTTATTTTATTACCTGCATTTATTTCCCTGAGTGTGATTTTTCCTGAACTTCTGGCCAGTATCACAACAATTAATGGTTGATTTACCGGCAAAAGCAGATGGAATATTCTCCTTCCCGGGAGTGCATAATAAGATTATTAAATAGAGAAAACAGATGAGCAAAATAGACCCCAGAGCCCCCTCTTTTATCCCTTTAAAAAAAGATACTCTCAACCGTGAAACCTGGCGGGTATTTCAGATCATGGCCGAATTTGTGGCCGGTTTTGAACAATTATCCCATATCAAACCTTCTGTCAGCATTTTTGGTTCTGCCAGAACCCCGGTAGATCACCCGGACTATCGCTTAACAGAGGAAATTGCCGAGCTGTTATCTAATTCCGGCTTTTCCATTGTCAGCGGCGGCGGCCCCGGCATAATGGAAGCAGCCAATAAGGGCGGACACAGGGGCAAATCCCAGAGGATCGGCCTGAATATTGAGCTGCCCAGAGAGCAGCACAGCAACCCTTATCAGGATATACCCCTTTCTTTCAAACATTTTTTTCCCGTAAGGTCATGTTTGTCAAATATGCGACAGCTTACGTTGTTATGCCCGGTGGTTTTGGTACACTAGACGAGTTTGCAGAAATACTGACTTTGATTCAAACGGGCAAAACCCGGAAAATTCCCATTATCCTGGTCGGCAGCCAGTTCTGGTCTGGTTTATTACAGTGGTTTGAAAATACCATGGTTCCCGCCGGAACTATTGAAGCGGAAGATCTGCAGTTAATGCAGATTATTGATGAACCCAAAACAATTGTTGAAGCAATTTTTGCCCATTATGAGCATCGCTGTTTCGGCCCCTCTGCAGAAGAACATGAGCAAATGCTGGATCTTTAGTCATTAAGATTTGCAGGCTTTTCAGTCCCCTTTATACAAAGGGTAAATAAAAAATATAACAGGAATATTATTTCAGGAAATAAAATGAATAAAAAAATGGCTTCCCACACCTTTTCTATTATTTTAGTAGCCTTAGGTCTAAGCCTGAGTGCCAGCCTTTTTGCAGAGGAACAGGGAGAAGAAAAACGCAAACCCGATGAAGACAAAGTTAATCCACTGGAAAACGTGGATATTAATATTATTAAACGGGATGACAAAACCATTGAAACTCACAGCGTCAATGGAGTGGTGTATAAGGTCAAGGTAATGCCCAAAAATGGCCCGACTTATTACCTGTATGATACCGACGGTGATGGTTCACTGGAAACCCGCTCAAACCGGGAAATCAGTGAAACCACCGTGCAGCAGTGGAAAATATTTCAATGGTAAATATTTATATAACTACTCAGCATGTTTAGATTTTGTGCCAGTTCAAGGCATTTTCGCACGGAAAATGTGAGCATATATTAATACGTGACCATTTGAGTACGAAAATAACGCCGAAATGGTGCAAAAGATGAATACGCTGAGTAGTTACATATTATTTACGGATAAAACCTGGGGGGCCTTTCTTCCAGGGAAATCCATTTACCGCCATTTTATAAGCATAGTTATACAGATCAGTCATATAGACCGGGTCAAAACCTTCTTTTGGTTTTTCAGTAAAGTCTGCCGGAATATAGGCCAGATTGAAATCATTGCCATCACGTTCACATAAGGCGTAAATCTGGTATAAATCGCCCACACCCTGAGTTCTGATTAAAGAGTCAATAGAACGGGAGGCAATAGGCATCACACTGGGAATTACACCGTTATAATCCGGATCCAGAAATGAGTTGCGAATAATATAGACTTTGGGCTTACCTTTGACTTTTAGCTTTTTAGTGATCTGCTTCCAGTTCACCGCAGCCGGGTAAACAAACACCTGGGAGCCGGTTCCCCCGTCCACATGCATTTCATCATAGGTTTTACCATCCGCTTCCACGTTAAACAGCACCGGAGGAAAGGCTACCGGAATTGCGGCTGAGGCTCTCAGTACTTCCCGGATCAGATCAGCCTTTTCAGGATAATTGCTATTGGCAATGGCACCGATATTCCAGATAACCGCTCGTCCTGCATCAAGGTTAACCGTCCCAACAAACAGACGGCGTCCTTTTTTATATTCACGCCCGATTGCCGCAATGACATCATCGGTAATATATTTTCGGATAAGTTTTTTTAAAGGCGTAGTATCTGCCATGGAATCACCCAGCATCCCGGACAGTAGATTGCGCTCTACAGCAATATCCGAAGTTTTGGTCTGGGTGTAGACTTTTTTCAGCTCGTCATCGTAGTCACTGCCTAGAAAGGCAAAAGGCGCACTTAAAGCACCGGTACTAACCCCGGTAACCATGGTAAACTGAGGCCGCTCGCTATGTTCTGTCCAGCCTGCCAGTAATCCGGCACCAAAGGCACCATTAGCACCGCCTCCGGAGATGGCCAGATAATTATGTTCGGTATTATAAATTGCAGAAAAATGCTCACGCAGCTCTTTATCCGTCAAATTCTTAAATTTATGTACTGAAAAGGTAGGCCATTCATCTGCCCAGAAGCGTGCATCAGGAATACTTGGTATAGCAGCCTGTTTGACCAGATCCACTGGTATAGGCTTGCGTTAAGGAGTCATGGAACAGCCTGACAGAACAATAATCAGGCTGGATAATATTAATAAAATTCGTGCTTTGTTAATCATAATCATTTTATACTGTTAAAAAAACCCAGTTTAACATAGCAGGCTTGCAAATTATAAAACTGTTTCTATAAAAAAACTGTCGGTTTACCCATAAAATGACCATTTGGTCAATGTATGCTTCAAACTAACTGTCCTGAATAAAAAGTATATATCTTCGCATAAAATCTACATTTCATTCAGATAAAAACTTTTCTTCTACAATATCATAAACCTTTCAGGTTCTTATCCCTTTTGTTCGATTTAAGTGCCCATTGGAGTCATTTTTATACACATTGAAAGATGATGTAGAGAATATTGCCCAGAAAATAAGGCGTCACTGGCACATAGAAAACAGTCAGCACTGGGTGTTAGACGTTGTTTTTAAAGAAGATGATTCAAGAATACGAACGGGTGACAGCCCGGAGAATATGGCACTGTTTCGACGCTTTGCGCTTAATATTGCTAAACTATCTCCTGTTAAAGATAGCATAAAAGGTAAGCTAAAACGGGCAGCATGGGACGATGATATGCGGGCTAAATTATTATTTGGTTAAAATTTGATCAAAGTATGCTCCCGCCCCGACAATCAACAGGCATATTTCCTACTATAATGGATCTATTTAGTCCGCCCTGAACAAATCATAGTGTATTGATTTATAAGGAAATGTTGGTGAGTTTTGGGTGTTAAATTTGCAAGTTTTTGGTAAAATAAGCCTTATTACCTTGCAAATTTCCAGA
>JBHNNM010000296.1:0-3492 GCA_048563625.1 Gammaproteobacteria bacterium
TAAATTTGCTCGAATGGAAACCTGGTTTTCCATCTCAACCAGCTTGTCCAGTACAGCAAGGGTTGCCTTTTGAAGTGTTTTAGAGTCTCTTAGATAATGCTGGGTATCGTCAAGATTCCTGTTATACAGTAAATTTTCGGCAGTCATATCATTGATCGGCTGGGCTACTGACGTAATGCGGTCAAGTTGCCTAATGGCAGACTGCTCTGTATCGTTTAAAGAAGTTTCCAGAAGCTTTCTACGAGCTTCTTTATAAACACCTGCATAATCAAGGAATTGCATATAAATATTATCCCGATCAAAGACGTCTTCTGTTAACTGCATTTTATACATCAGGTTTTCACGAAGACGGATGGCATCTCGCATGGTATTGGCCATCTGAATTTTTACATTGGTGTCAGTAATAAGACTGGATAATATCTGGTTATTCTGTCTCATCTGTGTTGAGAGATAAAAACCAGAATAAACATCAGTATCAAAATTGTGGTGAAGCCCAGGATAACCAGCTTTATAGAATTGTCTTTCATATACTTAAAATTATTTTTATGGTAATTTTAAGTGTAGGATAGATTTTGGAAATTTAACAAATATGGCTCACCTTTTTCCTGTCCAGATAGTATAGTAAAAAGGTAGGCTATAGCTTCATATTCCTTAATCGGAGTGAATTAACTATAACGGATACTGAGCTGAAGCTCATGGCAGCGGCTGCAATAATAGGAGATAATAAAATTCCAAAAAAAGGATAAAGCACGCCAGCTGCTACGTGAACACCCAGAGAGTTATAGATAAAGGCAAAGAACAGGTTCTGGCGGATATTACTCATGACTGCATGGCTCAGACGTCTGGCCCTGACAATACCATTTAAATCCCCCTTGATTAAGGTTACCCCGGCACTTTCCATGGCGACATCGGTTCCAGTGCCCATGGCGATACCGACATGAGCCTGTGCCAGAGCTGGTGCATCATTAATGCCGTCACCGGTCATGGCAACAATTTTGCCTTCAGACTGTAACTGTTTCACCACTGCCGCTTTCTGATCGGGCAGTACCTCAGCCTTAACTCTATCAATATTCAGCTGACTGGCGACGGCTTCAGCGGTTTTGCGGCTGTCACCGGTTAACATAACCACATCAACACCTTCCAGGTGCAGATCACGGATTGCTTTTGCTGTTGTTTCCTTAACCGGATCGGCCACACCAATAATACCAGCCGCCTGGCCATCAATAGCCACCAGCATAACGGTCTGGCCATTATTCTGGCCTTCATGAGCCTGTTCAATTAAACCTTCAGATGTAATGTCTAAGCTGGTAAACAACTTTTCATTGCCAAGGGCAACGGAATGACCATTAACCTGACCGGTTACACCTTTACCGGTTATTGACTCAAAGTTATCGGTAGCAAATAACTGCAGACCTTTATCTTCGGCACCATTGACTATAGCTTCAGCCAAGGGATGTTCACTGGCCCGCTCCATGCTGGCCACCAGGCTGAGCATATCATTTGGATCAAAGTCATTCTGCGTGTTTACAGAAACCAGTTTCGGTTTTCCTTCAGTCAGTGTACCAGTTTTATCAACCACCAGAACATTAACCTTTTCCATGGTTTCCAGGGCTTCGGCGTTTTTAATCAGAACTCCCATGGTAGCACCTTTGCCGGTACCAACCATAATGGACATGGGAGTAGCCAGACCCAGGGCGCAGGGGCAGGCGATGATTAATACAGCTACCGCATTAATAATAGCATGAGCCAGCCGGGGTTCGGGACCCCAGAAGCCTCATACAATCATGGTCAGTACGGCGACCGGGACAAAATAACCGTCGACAATATCGGCCAGTTTCTGAATGGGGGCTCTGGAACGCTGTGCCTCGCTGACCATCTTTACAATCTGTGAAAGCAGGGTATCAGAACCAATTTTTTCAGCACGAATGAGAATACTGCCGGTACCGTTGACGGTTGCCCCAATTACTTTGTCATTGCTGTTTTTTTCAACCGGAATAGGTTCGCCAGTTACCATAGATTCATCGACTGAGCTATTGCCATCAATTACTATGCCGTCAACAGGAATTTTTTCTCCGGGCCGGACTCTTAAGGTGTCACCTACTTTAACCTGTTCCAGTGGAATATCAGTCTTCTCTTACTATCCTTGCGGTATTGGGGGCAAGCCCCAGAAGCATTTTAATAGCATCGTTAGTCTGGCTGCGGGCACGTAGTTCCAGTACCTGTCCCAGAAGAACCAGGGCTGTAATGACGGCTGCAGCTTCAAAATAAACATCAACCAGTCCGCCTTCCATCTGCATAACAGGAGGGAAAATGAAGGGAAATAACAGGGCAATGGTGCTATAGGTCCAGGCTACGGAAACGCCTAGGCCAATTAAGGTAAACATATTCAGGTTTCGGGTCATAACAGACTGAACAGCCCTGACATAAAAGGGCCAGCCGCCCCGTGGCCAAGATAAATTCAATCCATTGCACCATTTGCATGGACAGGCCAGAGGGTAATAAAGAAGGGGCAAGATCAGCTACCATGGCCAGGATAAAAACAGGAATAGCCAGAATAGTGTTGTATTTAAAGCGCCGCGTCATATCCTCCAGTTCTTCATTTTTTTCTTCACTGTCAGCGGCAACCGTCATAGGTTCTAGGGCCATACCGCATTTGGGACAACTGCCGGGATGATCCTGTACTATTTCCGGATGCATGGGACAGGTATAATAAGATGAAGTATCCAGGGGTTGTTCTGAAGAATGAGAATGTGAGGTATGAGAATGGTGTTGGTGTTCATGATCATGACAATGATGTTCACCAACCTGTTCTTCTTTAATGTGTTTTTCCGGCTCTGCTTTAAATTTGCCGAGACAGGTCGAACTGCATAAAAAATATTCCTGATGATGGTAATGTAGATGATGTTCACTGTCTTCAGTAACATTCATACCGCAAACTGGATCAGATAGTGATTGTTCTGCTTTTTTATGTTTCATTGTCTTTTCCTGTTTATCAGAGTCCTGGTGCTTAACCGGTTTCTGTTTATTTTAAATTCATTGTAAAACAGGGACTATGTCCTTAACCTTTCCTGAACATTAAACTTATGTCATCTTAATCATGTTTACAGTGCGTTACACTGAACAGATCATTAAGCTTATTAGTGCGGTAAAGAAAATACAGGATAATCAGGAAGGGCAGTAACAGAACCAGACCAGCTGTCATCATACCGGATAACATTTCAGTGAAATTAGTCTCAGCCATGTTTTTACCTACATGGGCGAGAAAAAAACTGGTGGGTATAATGCCAATCAGTGTGGCCAGAGAAAAACGCCATAATTTTAATGGAGTTAGTCCCATGGCATAACTGACAATATCATAAGGAATAACAGGGATTAAACGGGAAACTAAAAGCCCCCACATCAGCCAGGACTGAGATTTTTCCTGTTCTATATTTATCCTGTGGCCGGACAGGCGGAAAATAATATCAGCACCTAACATCCGGGTCAGCAGAA
>JBHNNM010000297.1:0-3490 GCA_048563625.1 Gammaproteobacteria bacterium
GCACCTCAATGGTGTGGTAAAAAGTGGCAGGTATTAAATGAAATAACCAGAAAATTACAGTAAATGGGATATGAAGGCACTGAATACAAAAGCAAAAAACATCAAACTGGTTATTTTTGACATCGGTGGTGTGTTGATCGACGGCATGATGAACTATGGCCCGGAGGGTGAGCTGTTTAAACAGTTTAATGTTAAGGATGGCGTCGGTATTAAATTACTGCAGCAGCAGGAAATACCCGTGGCTGTTATTACGGCCAAACAGTCTGCGGCCCTGTCTCAAAGAATGAAAGACCTGGATGTTCGCTATTTCTATCCTGCTTGCAGTGATAAACTGGCGGCTTATAATCAGTTAATGACCAAACTGGCGATTAAGCATGAACAGGCTGCTTATGTAGGTGATGATGTCATTGATATGGCGGTTATGGAGCAGGTGGCTTTATCCATTGCGGTAAAGGATGCCCATGAGTTTGTAAAGCACAGAGCTGACTATATTACCCGGACCATGGGGGGCAGGGAGTTGCCAGGGAAGTGGCAGATCTGGTTCTTGGCGCTCAGTTTGACCTGGAACAGCTCTATATGAGTATGATAAGCAAACCTGAAGCTAAAATTGTACAGTAGTTTTAGTGTCCATCCGTAAATTGATCTGCTTTTAAGTCCCCCTTTTTTAAAGGGGGATAAAGGAGGTTTAAGTCTTTGATTTGCAACCCCCTCAGTCCCCCTTCTAAAGAAGGGGAAAGTTAAAAGCTCAATAAACGGATGGGTATTAGTTAGTAGTTAAAGTTATATTGGGTGTGTTTAATGCAATGGAACCATAATGAGGGATAAAGCAGGATAATGGATAAAGCAAAATTTAAAATCGTGATACCGGCCCGCTATGCTTCGTCCCGTTTGCCGGGTAAGCCGTTACGGGAAATTGCCGGTAAACCCATGATTCAACATACTTATGAGCGGGCCATGCAAAGCCGTGCTGAAGAAGTTTTAATTGCTACGGATGATCAGCGTATTGCGGATACTATTGTAAAATTTACTGACAGTGTTGTGCTGACTTCCCCGGATCACGCTTCCGGGACGGAGCGCCTGGCCGAGGTGGTGGAACAGCAGCAATGGGATGAGCAAACCATTATTGTTAATGTACAGGGTGATGAACCGCTGGTGTCTCCAGGACATATTGAGCTGGTGGCCGCTGCACTGGATGAAAATCCTCAGGCTGGTATGGCCACTTTAGCAACCCCCCTGGAACTGGATGCTGAAGTATTTGATCCCAATATAGTTAAAGTCGTTATGGATGTGCAGGGCAATGCCCTGTATTTTTCCAGGGCAGCCATTCCCTGGGATCGTGATTCCTTTTCAAATGAAATGGCCCATACCCTGAACAGCTTGCCACGTAATCCACAGTTTCACCAGTCAGGCTGGTACCGTCATATTGGTATGTATGCCTATCGTGCAGTTACTCTAAAAAAGTATATGGATATGACTCCCTGCATGCTGGAACAGACTGAATCCCTAGAACAATTACGAATTCTTTATTACGGCATAAAAATCCATGTTTCCATTGTGCATGATCAGCCGGGCCATGGCGTTGATGTAGAAGCTGATATCGCCAAAGTAGAACACTTTTTAAAACAATAACCAGCTATTTATCCCCTCTCCCTCCGGGAGAGGGCCAGGGTGAGGGCAAACCATGACCAAACACAATCCAGTCTCCTCCATACTATCCATCGCCAAAGAATCCCTGACCGAACAGGCCAAAGCCTTGGTACGTATGGCTGATGAACTGGGAGAGGAATTTGAAAAGGCTGTTCAGCTGATATTGCAGACTAAAGGCAGAGTAGTCGTCTGCGGTATGGGCAAGTCCGGCCTGGTGGGCAAGAAAATGATGGCCACTTTTGCCTCCACAGGAACCCCCAGTTTTTTTATGCATCCTGCAGAAGCATTTCATGGCGATTTAGGCATGCTGGCCAGGGAGGATCTGCTGATCCTGATTTCTTATAGCGGGGAAACCGATGAAATCCTCAATCTGTTACCCTCAATTAAACATTTTGGAAACAAAATTATCTCTATTGTGGGCAATAACCAGTCAACCATGGCAAAGCATTCGGATATAGTGCTTAATGTCAGAGTAGAAAAAGAAGTTTGCCCCAATAACCTAGCGCCAACGACTTCTACCCTGGCAACTATGGGAATGGGTGATGCCCTGGCGGTTGCCCTGATTAAAGAACGCGGTTTTCAGGCCGCAGATTTTGCCCGTTATCATCCCGGCGGCACCCTGGGGCGACGTTTATTAACCCGGGTAAAAGACGTGATGCATACCCGCAACCTGCCGGCTGTTCATGCGGATGTGCCGTTAAAGGATGCGGTATTAGCCATTAGTGAAGGTCGGCTGGGGCTGGCGGTTATTGTTGAACAGGGACAGGTAAGGGGAATTGTAACGGATGGGGACTTGCGTCGGGCACTGGTCAATCGGGTGGACATTAATCAGGCGCTGATTGGTGATATTATGACTGAAAACCCTGTTACGATTACCCCGGATATGATGCTGGCGGATGCAGAAAAGCTGATGCTGGAGAAAAAAATTAAGGCCTTGATTGTTGTCGATGATAATTATCAAATGTCCGGTATTCTGGAAATTTTTGACAGGTAATACACTTAATGTTCAGAATGAGCTTGTTTAAATCAGCTTTAATGCTGACAGTTTTACTCCTGATTCAGGCTGCAGCCTCAGTCAGTTCAGCACAGACCCTGATGCAAACTATTAAACAGGTTAAGCCTTCAGTGGTCGGTGTGGGCAGCTATCTTTCAACCCGACGTCCTCCTTCTCAGTATTTAGGTACGGGGTTTGTTGTTGGTGATGGCTATCATGTTATTACTAATCATCATGTTGTTGATAAAAGCCGGAAGAATGAAGAATAAAGAACAGCTGGGCATTTTCTACCGTGTAAATAAACAGGTAAAATTTCGCAAGGCCAGAATTCTGGCTAAAGATAAAACCCATGATCTGGCCTTGCTGCGTATAGAAGGTACAAAACTACCGGTTATGAAAATAGAGTCCAGCAGAACCGCCAGTGAAAGCGAAGAAATTGCCTTTACGGGATTCCCCATCGGTGCAGTGCTTGGACTGTATCCGGTTACCCATAGAGGTATTGTTTCTGCTATTTCACCGGTTGTCATTCCGGCACCCAGATCCTCCACGTTGTCAGTAAAAATGATCAAACGCCTGCGCAATCCCTACTGGGTTTACCAGCTGGATGCCACGGCTTATCCCGGTAATAGCGGAAGCCCGATGTACTCGGTTAAAACCGGCAGGGTACTGGGGGTGATCAATAAGGTTTTTATCAAGGAAACAAAGGAAAGCGTGATCCAGAAACCCAGTGGTATAACCTATGCCATACCGTCGAAATATATTATTAAGTTATTGAAAGATAATGAAATAGCCTACTAACAACGGTTGTTCTCCGCTTTAATGAGTGAGATTTTGTCCAAAATAGAACAT
>JBHNNM010000298.1:0-3479 GCA_048563625.1 Gammaproteobacteria bacterium
ACACACACACACACACACACACACACACACACACACACACACACACACACACACACACACACACACACGTCAGACGTTCTCCGTTGGAGAAAAAATTGTTGCATAATCAGCGCCAAAAAATGCATCCGTAACTCTTCAGTGAGCCAATATCCATCGATACTGCAGATTTTTTTGAATTTTTTTGAATTTTATTTTTTAGAAGAAGAAAAAAGTTATTGTCCCTTTGTAGGCTTATTTTCTTCATATTCAGCTGATTTGGAGGGACACACACACACCACACCCAACTTTTTTGAACCGTATATTGACTAGCGCCGACGATATGAAAGTATACCAGTGGGAAAATGGCGTATTGCGGCAGATGATGGCTGATTATGCAACAGCTTCGCAAGTAATTCGAAAGATTATTAAAACGTTCTCCGACTATACTAAGCGTGCGGTAAAGCGCTAGAAGCGAGGATTTCCTGCAGAACAAATCGCTATACCGTGCTTGAGTCCTGCAGTTGACTATAGGAAGACCCCCACGTGTTTTATTGGCCTTGTGCTGGCAGAAGGTGTGTGTATAAAAATGGTTCGGTTGACTCATCACTTCACTCCCGTCCCTAGTAGGCCTTCTCGCCTCCGTGGACGTTAAGCAGCAAAAATCAGTCATCACTTCGACCCGAGTTTACTTTGTGCGTACCGAGAATTGGTAAGTGAAACTTCGACGCTTATGCTGCATTGTTCACATTTTTGACTGTCTGTTCCTCTTTGATCGTTGCTGGATGCTGGGACAACGCCAAGTGTTGCGGAGGATTGAGCGGCCTCCTGATCTCCGATGAACCTGATCTCCATCTGAGGCATTCTTCAGCATGATAGAGAGAAAAAGAAGGCTACTAGAAGGGCTCTGAGACGATACAGAAAAAATAACAAGGATGACGATAAGCGAACGCATTTTGCACAGAGAGAGAGGAGTATAAAGCATTACTACAATCAAAACAAAAGCAGTTCAAACAAGGCTGAGTAAACCGGCTCGAAAGCAGCATGAAAGATTCACGTATTTTTGGGGAGAGATCAGAAAATGCAGGCGGTCAGACTATACACGGCAACATTTCTATGGAAAGCTGGCGCAGTCTTCGTTTTGTTGTTGTTGTTGTTGTTTAACTTCTAATTTCAGACATAGATTAAGATCACTCATTTGCTTCCCCAACAGATGATGTAAACACGGTGCATGATGAGTTGTTGGAGTCTGAAATCACCGAAGACGAAGTTAAAAAAGCCATCCGTAGATTCCAAAGTGGAAAAGCTGCTGGCGCTGATCCAGTCTTAAATGAATTTCTGCAGTCAACAGAACATGTAATCAATCCTTCCACTTTTAGTTAAACTGTGCAATGCCATTTTTAACCGGGGCATCTTTCCAGAAGAATGGATCGTCTATCATCGTTCCACTACGCAAGAAAGGAGACTGTGATAACCCCGGTAATAGACGATCTTCATAAATCCAGGGGACTGCACTCGGTAAGAGCCTTCGGGCATGGACCTGTATATATAGGTCCATGCCTGCGAGTGTAGCTTGCCCGTCCCTAACAGGCCATCTCGCCTCCGTGGACGTAAAGCAACATGAAAGCAAGAAAGACTGTAGCGCAGAGTAGGCACGCTTTTGTTGGGGGTACAGTGAGCGCGTGGGGAAAATGACGGATACCCGTAAACAAACTGTTCGTGGGGAACATGCAGATCGGATAGTAGGTTCCCCCAGTTGGTAGTCTAGTATAAATTATAATAGGTCCATGCCTGAAGATCTAAAACTGTCGCAGATCGGCTCTTCTCAGCTGCCGCCTCCATTCAGGGGACTTCACTCTCCCGGAGTAAGAAAACACTGTCAAATTATCTTTGCCTGTTATTTCCGGAAATCGTCTATTATCAAGCAAGGTCTTCACCTCCATCCTAAATGCTAGACTTACAGAGTGGGCTGAAGAAAACACTGTATTCACAGAAGCTCAAACTGGCTTCAGGAAAGATTATTCAACAACAGACCACATACAGACCACAAAATGTGACATTACATCAATCCGATGGCCCGTTCCATGAAAACAATCCAGCATGGCCGCCAAACACAATTAATTAAAAAGCTTATAATTCTAAAGTCATTGCATGCAGATTTAAAAAAAAAAATTAATCACGGTTAGTGCAAACTTAATGTTATCTTCAGTTTTACTAAGAAATTTGTGGTTATGGTGCTTTTCCTTTATTTTATTGGATCATTCGCATTTTTTACTTGTAAAAAGGATACCAATAATATTTTAAATCAGCATACAACTAAAACATATCTCATTTTTCCCCCAAATGACAATTTGATCAGTTTTGCACCCCATGGTCTCCCCCTCCAAATCATGCTACTTACAGCTTCGTCGAATTAGTTCTGTCGGAAATTATCTTTCCACACAGGGTACAGTGAAACTGGTCACCTCATTCAGTCTGTCGCGCATTGATACTGCAGGTCTCTCCTTTCTGGTCTGCCAGCTTCCTCTGTCCAATTAGAATTTTCATCAGAAAAGACAAATATGATTCTTTTTAATAATGGCTCGGGACCAAAGGAGTTACCTCAGTTTAAATTAAATGATCAAGACTTACTATAGAAATCTGAGGTAAAGTTCCTTGGAGCATATCTTACAACAAAACTTTTGGAAACAATATTATCTAAGGCAAGGAAAGGCTTTACTCTGTTGACAATTATCATAAACAATCCCTGGGATTAAGACATAAGAACTCTTATCCACCTGGCTTTCTTTCTTGGAAGATCGAAACTGACTTATGGACAAGAGGTCTACTCCACTCCGAAGAGCTATCTGAAGAAATTACAAAGTCTAGACAGTAAAGCAGTTAAACTTGCTCCCGGAATACTGGTACATGCAACTAACTTGGGGGCATACAGAGTAGCAGGCGTCTTTCCACTTGACGAAATACGGAAATTAACAGCAACTACATACATTATTAAAAATTCGACCGCTGCAAATCACACCAATACTAAGGCTGGATTGAGGTCTGATAAACGTCTTTTTTTCTCTTTTTTTCAAAATGAGCTAATAAGAATTTTAGTCTATTAACTATAGCCTTGTACACTTCTGATCTGTTGGAGAAAACAACTGAATTAAAGCGAAGTTGCTAAACGCCTGACATACTCTCCAACTCCAGCTTCGGAACTGATGAAGGCAAATTTCGATATAGAGTACACCGAAATGAAGAACGAAGAGAAGCCACATATTTTATCATATAAAAACACTATAGTAAAACCACATCTTGCTGGCAGCTATTCAAGGGTTATATTTACTGCAGAATTAGTTGAACTATTAATGGCTTTATCATTTATAGTTAATTTACCAATGGCATTATTCAGCTTCTGTTTTGGGTGGACTCGGAGGCAGTGTTATAGTCATTGATTTCCACAGATAGTAAAGTGAGATCGGATATTATTTATTAAATAAATCATTTGGTTCACTGCTTAC
>JBHNNM010000299.1:0-3473 GCA_048563625.1 Gammaproteobacteria bacterium
TGATAACTCCCAGATAGAGTATATTCGAAACACCTAATGGAGGTAGCTGGTTCATGTTAAGAAGAAGAGGAAGAGGAGGAAGAAGAAGAAGAAGAAGGAGGAGGAGGAGGAGGAGAAGAAGAAGAAGAAGAAGAAGAAGAAGAAGAAGAAGAAGAAGAAGAAGAAGAAGAAGAGAAAGAATGGAACAGAGGGCCTGTGTGAAACGAAGGTGAGAGGACAGTGAAGAGACGTACTGCTGGGACTAACGGCGGGTGGACTGGCTGCCTGTAGCGCTGTCCCCACTTGTCCTATGAGTGGGTAGCGACCCTGGTTACACACGTTGTTAGCGAAGTCGTCAAAGTCCAGAGTCCAGAACATGGCTCCTCCCAGACCTCTGTCCACGATGTAGGCAGCCTAGAGGAAAGCAAAGAGAAAGGTGTTTGGTTACATCATCGTGTCTCGTCAAGGTATATCGTAGTCGTTTGGAAAAGCTGCCGCCAGCTCGGCACATGAGCACTCTCCTAACTGGCAAACAAGGTTGAAAAGGGCAACTGCAAGACTGCATCAACGTACAGCTTGCACATCTGGCATGCAAAGGAATTCCCGTCCGGCACCATGTCGGTAAGGTAGTGCTAAATGCACAATTAAGCCACTCATGTATGAATTGTCAATGGCACGGCTAGGGTGCCAATTTGCTCACTTTGGCAGACATGCTGTTCAGGTCATCGTAAGCCATCCAGGTCCACTGTCCGTCCCTCAGGCCATAAGCGTAGGGCACCTTGGAGTCGTTCATCCACACCCGCGTCCAGCCGCCGCTGTCCAGCAGCTCGCACACCTCGTAGTAGGCCAGAAAGCCAGCGGTGGCTGAGTAGGGCCCCGCCGCGCCGGCTGCGCCCCGGTAGGAGTCTCCCGGTTGGTTCTGCGCTGCGCTGGACATGAGGAAGGTCCTGGCGTAGGTGGCGAGACCCAGCACCAGTTTGTCCAGCGGGCAGCCCAGGGAGTGCCAGTAGTGCACGGATGCGTTCTGCACGTCACAACAATACACTTGTGCACTATAGTCATTTGCCCTTTGTAGTTGCTAGCTGTAGGGCGATAGCAGTTCTGTCTAGAAAGCGCCCATGGCTTGTCCAACTGGTAGCCAAGAAAGTGAAGCTCACCTGGCTGAGTAAGTCGAGGCCCGGGGTGTTCCTGTCCTGGGTCGGGACGTACAGAGGACTGTTGTGACCCAGCACGCTGCTCCACGGTCCGTAGTAGTCGTAGCTCATGATGCTGACGTAGTCCACGTAGCTGATGACAACACAAACCATCGTCAGCGAAGACACAACGAACAAGATACTGGATTTATTACTGACTGTTTGGACTGAAAGCACTTTTCCCACACAAGCAAGCGGCCCAAACCACGAAAGAGTTTAGGTGTCCACGGAATTGAAAGAAAACGGAGACGTTACAGCTAGCTCTCCCGATCGAAAGCATTCTATCCACAAGTGTCCATTCCGTAACAGCCAGTCACGTCATGGATATCCAGTCTTGGAGCATTGTCTAGCCGACATGTTAATAGCCCCGACATAGGTAAGATGGCAGGGGGCTAGTTGTGACTAGATTATTCATGCTGATGACCTACTTGTGTATGAGGTTGACCTGGTAGGAAGTTTCCATCTGTGTCTTGTAGCCAGACACGGCCACCGTCAGCAGCAACCTGTCCTGACCTGTAGCTGTCGACTCCGCTTCGAACCTCGTCCACAAGGCCTGTGGACAAAGAGAGAACTCTTGTCTACGTGTGGCCAACACACATCTCGTGCATGTGCGTGGCAAACAGAGTCGTCGCGTCTCGACGTAAAACGTAGGCAACCCACGGCTGCCTTATCTGGCTTGTTGATGGTAAAGAGCAATCCCTAGTAAAGCCTTCCTAAACATGGCTTAGACCATTCCTTTGAAAAATCAATTGACAGCTACAGCGAAGTACGAAAACAAGTGGTGTATAGTTGCTCTCTGCATCAGTTGATGACAGTTAAGTGCCCTGCCCCACGATTTGCACGTGGCAGACACCAAAGGAAGTGAGAAGACTAAGCAGGTCATGCATATTATCAGTGCCAACGTATTGTGCCGCCATTGTCGTAGTCACCTGGAGAAGCTGTGTGAATTGCGTCTTGTATGAACTGGAAGGGTATTCCCAGTCGACGTCCAGCCCATCAAAGCCGTGTTGCCTGAGGAAGGAGACGGCGTTGTCAGCGAACAGTTGACGTTGGACACTGCTGGCGCTGATGGCCTCAAAGCCCGCGCTGCCTGCACTGTAGCCTCCCACAGCCAGCAGCACCTTCAGCTGGGGGTCCGTGTCCTTCAGACGTAGCACGCGGCTGTACAGGTCTGCAACAGGTCGGGTCCCAGTTAGGACGGCTGAGACAGTCCAGTGCTTACGGTCAATTGTGGCCGCTGGTGCGTTGAGATGGCGGTAGGTGCCTGCTACATTTTTGTGATTAGAGCTTTAAAAGAAGGCACGCTGGCCGTTTTCCTCAACAGGCACATCAGCCAATCTGCACGTTGTTTGCCCTCTAGGTGCAAACAAGGGACTTAGTAGGTCATGGGCACGTCAAACAAAGGTCCAATGAGGCGAAGATGAAATGAAGGCTAGGTGTCTGGAAGAAGGAAAGGATAGGCCATGAAATGGCAGTGAAATAAACACGTAGTGAACTAGAGAAAGGAGAAGAAAAAGCCAGGGGGTGTAATGGGCAGGCGGGGAGGGCAGGATTGCTGGTGTAGGGTAAAGGGTGGACTTGCATAGACATAATATACGGGACACTTTGAATAGGCCGTGGGCACGCATTTGGAAGGATATGGCGGACACGAGAGTGCCTCCTCCTCCTCCTCCTCCGACGGTTGCCCGCGTGTAAACGGACCAGTGACCTACCCGCATCGTTCCACTCTATGGACGCGAGAGTGGAGGTGGCGCTGTTGATATTGGCGAAGGCGTAGACAAGGTGGGTGCACAGGCCGGGCCGGTAATCCTCGGGCAGGTACTTGCCCACATCGGACCGGTACTGCGCCCAGTTGGTGAAGTAGCACACCACACGGTACGGGGAGAGGCCAGACGATGGAGATGACGATGTTGCAGATGTTGGTGGTGCTGTTGGTGTTGGCGAAGTGGAAGACGGTGACGCACCGTTGGCTGAAATGTGCAGTTAGATTGCGTGAAACATCAAGTGTTGATAAAATGGTCCACCGAAAGAACAGGAAAGTGTGATTTACAGGGCAAGTGTCGACGGATAACATTCAATACGAAAGAATGGCGTTTCCTGATAACTCCCAGATAGAGTATATTCGAAACACCTAATGGAGGTAGCTGGTTCATGTTAAGAAGAAGAGGAAGAGGAGGAAGAAGAAGAAGAAGAAGGAGGAGGAAGAGGAGGAGGAGGAGGAGAAGAAGAAGAAGAAGAAGAAGAAGAAGAAGAAGAAGAAGAAGAAGAAGAAGAAGAAGAGAAAGAATGGAACAGAGGGCC
>JBHNNM010000300.1:0-3455 GCA_048563625.1 Gammaproteobacteria bacterium
GGTGAGATGTTGATACTCATATTACCTATTGCTTATAAAACTGTCAGAAGCTTTATATTTCAACAGGTTTTGTGAGTATTAGCATCTTTCTTCACTCATCAGAGCGGAGAAGAGCCTACCATTAATCAGTGGTTAAAGAAAACTTCATCGCCCCAGAAGGATAAGGAGCAGGCTCTGAAATCTGAAGTCACCCCTTCTTTACCTGGTAATGATGCGTTTGCAAATCTGGTTCAACAGTTCCTTATGTCCCTGAAATCTGAACTGGACAGCATTAAAGCCTTTATGGAGCATGAAGACTGGATAGAATGTCAGAAAGTTATCCATAATATTAAGGGCAGAGGCGGCAGTTTCGGCTTCCCCCAAATTACAGAAATGGCCGCAAAACTTGATGCTTTACTAAAAAACGGACAAAATAAGGACTTTAGTGAGCAGTTTGATGATTTTTATCAATTGTGTGCCAATATAATAAAACAACATTTGCATTAATAACCATTTTATTTATCTGCATCAGGCAGTATGGAATAATATTTAAATGAACAGCGTATTATCAGCAATTCAGCCCGGTTATGAGGCCGGTAATGTTTTAATCCTCGAAGATGACCAGTTAATGGTTGATCTGCTTTTACTGTATCTTCAGGAAGCGGATTATTTCTGCCGTGTGGTCAATAGTGCTGAAGATGCCTGGGACATTTTAAAGACCGATGCCGATGTGTATGACTGTGTTTTACTGGACAGAAATCTTCCCGGCCTGTCCGGTCTGGAATTATTACAGAAGATTAAGTCCACCTAGGGCATTATGGATCTGCCAGTTATTATGGAAACCGCCGAAGGCAGTGATGAAGCCATTCTTGAAGGCCTGAAAAACGGTGCCTATTATTATCTGACCAAACCGGTTGACCGGGATAAACTCATATCAACCCTTGCGGCCTGTGTACGGGACTATCGCCGTAACTGCTATCTGAAAAAAGAACTCAGCCGTCTGGGCTCAGTGTTTAATAATTGTCTTGAAGGACGATTCAAATTTAAAACCCTGCTGGAATGTCAGCGACTGGCAGTAACACTGGCTGAAGTATTTCCTGAACCGGAACGGGTAATTTCCGGTTTGTCCGAATTAATGAACAATGCAGTGGAGCATGCTAATCTGGAAATTGGTTATATTAAAAAATCTGAACTGCTTCAGCAGGATTGCTTAATTGATGAAATAGATGAACGTCTGGAAGATCCTGCTTATGCTGCCCGTTATGGACAAATCCATTTAAAAAAGGAGATAGATCGTATTACAGTTACGATCACTGATGAAGGACCGGGATTTGACTGGACACCTTATTTAAGTCTTAATATGGACCGAGTGTTTGATGAACATGGCCGTGGAATTGTCATGTCAAAGGAACACAGCTTTAACAAACTGGAATACCAAGATAAAGGTAATAAGGTAGTCTGTACCGTCTTTTTAAATTCGTAGCCAACCTGTTTCTACCGTAATTTAATCTTCCTTCAGCAATTTCTCAATCACCTGTCTGACCTGTGGTGTATTCCAGTCTATGCCTCCGGCAATGGAATAACGGATATTACCTTTTTTATCAATAATATAACTGGTTGGAAAGGCAAAAACCTTCCAGATTTTTGCCAGTTTCTGCTGTGGGTCAGGTAATATGGGGAAGTTAACAGGGTGTGCTTTTAAAAATTCAGCAATATCTTCAGCCGGTTCCCCTAGATTAATAGCCAGAATATCAAAATAGTCTGCCCCGATTTTATCTTTTAATGCCGACATGGACGGCATTTCATGGACACAGGGTGGACACCAGCTCGCCCAGAAATTAACAATAACCACTTTGCCCTGATAATCGTTCAGAGAATGTTGTTTATTATTAATGTCCCTAATGGAAAAATTATCCGGTGTAACAGCTCCGGTATAGAGCTGCAGTTTTCCCGTGGTTTTTTTTCTGACAATTGGTTTTTGCTCTGCTAAGGGTGCCGGTGTTCTCAGGTGAGCATAGGCCGTCATCACCTTCATGGCACGGACAATATGTTTACTGAGTTTAGGAAAGGTTTCAACTTCTGCATCGATGGCATCATTGCGAAAAAAGAAACGGGCCCGGACATTTTTAAGCACCTGTATAAAAACATCACTGCCGCCCTGTTCAAGCGCCTTAACGGTATCCTTAATTTGCAGAGTCAGAGTGGATTTTGCCGGCAGAAAGATAAAAACCGGTAAATTACTGGCACTTACTATGGGCAGTAATTGTCCATTATTGCCGGCGGTCGGGGTAGTAATATAAAAGTTTGGAGAAATTAATATGACTCCGTGAATAAGGGTATGGCTGTTTAACTGCCACTGGCGGGCCGCCAGTAAGAGGTTTTCTGTGCCATTATCATTACTGAACGGGTAAGTTTTCTTGCCGCTTGCCTGTGCTTTATTCAGTAGTTTTACATAAGCATCAAGCGGGATCTTTTTTAAACTGGATTCCAGATTCGGCAGCATAAGACTGCTGAATGGCGCTGCTATCCAGGTCTCAACCCCCTGTTTTTGCAGGCTAAGAGCCAGATCGGTCAGGCCATCGGTTACCCCATGTTCCGAAGGTAAAACCACCATGAGCTTGTCACCACTCGCAGGATACTGAATAACCTCCATTTCATTGCCGTCATCCAGGGAAATACTCAGGCTGTCAGATACAGCCAGAGGGGGTATCACAAGAAAACCCAGAACCAGACAATATTTCAGAAAAGAATGCAGAATAGACACTATTTATTAAACTCTTTTTGTTATGGTTTGTAAGTTGGCTTTTTAACTTTCGTGATTAACTGGGGGTGATTTTTTCTGACCCGGTGCTTTTTTCTCCAGGGTCATCTGAATTAAGGGGATAATATTGCTGACAGGATTAACAATTATGAAGTATTTTAAAATTCAATATTTATTTCTTTTTATCAGTCTGTTTATTTCGGTATCTGTAAATGCCCAGGTACATGGATTGAGCAATGAACAAATGCAAAAGATGATGGATGAGAATATACCGGTCATTGATATCAGAAGACCTGATGAGTGGAAGTCTACAGGTGTAATTCCAGGCAGCCATTTAATGACATTTTTTGATGCACGAGGTAAATATGACCTAAATAAATGGCTGGCAAAACTGAATAAAATTGCCGGTAAAAATGATAAGTTAATACTGGTCTGCAGTTCCGGTAATCGTACCTCTCAGGTAGCTCGCTATCTGGATGGTAAACTGGGTTATACCCAGGTTTACCATCTTGAACACGGCATAAACAACTGGATCCGTTCCGGAGATAAAGTCGTTTCTGTTGATTCTGTTAATTAATGGCAGAATATCTTACTAAACTAAAGTTTAGAGCGACAGCCGACCCTTGAGTGCCCTGTTTCGCTCACACGTTCTTTAACAATTTGTTTGTAACCAGCTGTTTTGAAGTTGTTTTTATAACAAATCTTCAAAACGCCT
>JBHNNM010000301.1:0-3450 GCA_048563625.1 Gammaproteobacteria bacterium
TTAAATGTAATAATCAAAGCCTGACCACCCGGTTTCTACCCTGATCTTTAGCCTGGTATAATGCTTTATCCGCCTTTGAAGTAAGCTGTTTAATAGTATTATTTTCCTCATCAAACTGAGCCACACCAAAACTGGCGGTTAAATGTCCAACAATTTTAAAGTTATGTTTGGCTATTAATAGTCTTAATTTTTCTGCCTGAATCATGGCTTTATGAATATCGGTATTAGGAATTATCAGCATAAATTCTTCGCCGCCCCAGCGTCCGAAAATATCAGTTTTACGGATATGTTTTTTAATAACCTGGGTAAATTCAACCAGCACCACATCGCCGGACTGATGTCCATAACGGTCATTAACCTGTTTAAACAGGTCAATATCAATTATCATAACACTGAAGGGCTGCTTATACCTGTCATACAGATTAGCCTGTTGTTCCAGTTCTGCATCCAGCTTCAGGCGGTTATAAATTTGAGTCAGGTTATCGGTAATACTCAGGCATTTTAACTGTTCATTGTATTTTCTCAGAACATAAAAACGGTACAGAATAAACATTAAAATAACCGCACTCAGAATAAGCCACGGCCATAAATCCCTGTAATTAACAACCTGTTCATAACGGATTGCCAGCCACTGGTTTAAAATATCCTGTTTCTGTTTTTCAGAAATATCCGCTATAGCTTTATCAAAAATGGTTTTTAACAGCGGTTCATCATTACGGGTGGCAACCCCTAATTGCCACTGTTCATCAAATTTACCGGCAATTTTAATTTCTCCCACAAAATTTCTCTGGGACTCATAACCAATAGTGACCAGAGTGCCGATAAAACCGTAGAGTTCTCCACGGTTTACTTTTTCCAGCCCGTCATAAAGTGACTCCAAGTCAACAATGTTCAGACCGGGATATTTTTCTCTGAGTATTTCCCCAAAGGCATAGCCTTTCACAACCCCCAGTTTTTTTCCCTCAAGTTTAGAAATATCCACCACAAAAAACTTATCCATTTTAGTCGCCAGAACCAGAGGAATAGTCAGATACGGCCGGGTAAAATCCATATAGGTCAGCCGTTCTTCTGTGGGCATAGCCAGAGAAAAAATATCACATTTTCTGGCTTTAGCGTATTCGATGGATTGTGTCCAGGATATAGTAGGCACCAGTTCAATAGGCACACCGATTTTCTTTTGCAAAATAGCCATATAGTCGGCAGTCATACCAATGTGTTTACCCTTTTCAATTTTCTCCAGCGGCATCCAGGCCGGATCGATGCACATGGTGATTTTCTTTTTACTGTACAGATAGCTGCGTTCTTCATCGGTCAGGCTGAGCTGTGCCAGTACCGTTAATGAAAAAGCGCCACAGAAGAACACTGCCAGTAATTGTGTTAACAGACGAGTCATTTTTTCAGTAAACACCCTGTTTAATCATTATTTTTATTATTGTCCATTAATTGTTTTACAAACTCAGCCACTGCAACCGGCTTTGAAAAATAGTACCCCTGAAACAGCTGGCAGTCATTAGCCAGCAGAAAATCCAGCTGCTCCTTATTTTCCACCCCTTCAGCAATCACTTCAAGTCCTAGGTTTTTTGCCATCATAATAATGGTTCTGACAATGGCATCATCATTTTTATCAATCCCGATATCACGAATAAAAGTGCGATCAATTTTAAGCATATTAACCAGCAGTAATTTCAGATAAGACAGAGAGGAGTATCCAGTGCCAAAATCGTCAATAGAGAAACGAATACCCATTTTCTGCATCTGTTTCATTTTTTCTGCAAACAGAGAAAAGTTTCCCACCAGGGTCTGTTCCGTTATTTCCAGTTCCAGGAAGTGAGCGGGTATCTGATATTTATCCAGCAGTTTTTTTACTTCATCAACAAAGTCCTTACGACTGAATTCCCAGGGACTGACATTAATAGCAACCCGTTTGAATGTTTCCGGCACTTCTCCGGCTAAAATTTCCTGCAAACGCTCCAGCAACAGGGAGATGACTATTTTACCCAATGCATGGATCTGACCCGATTCTTCAGCAACCGGTATAAATTCAGCTGGAGAAATAAAGCCTTTTTCCGGATGCTTCCAGCGCACCAGGGTTTCTGCAGATATGATCTGCCCCTCAGTATTATACTGAGGCTGCAGATAAATACTCAGCGCCTTGTGTTTTATTGCAGTACGTAATTCATTCTGTAAATACAGACGGTGTTCCAGAATATTCTGCATATAGCTGGAAAACTGCTTAATGGTGTTTTTACCACTGTTTTTAGCCTGGTACATGGCAATATCAGCATATTTAACCAGGTCATGACTGTCCCGGCTTTCTTCCGGAAATAATACAATACCGATACTGCAGCTGATCTGATGCTGCTGCCCTTCTATAGTATAGGGCTGTCTGAGGATCTCCAGAATTTTACTGGCCGTGGTATTAGCCTGTGCAGAGGCTGTTATCTGATCCGGGCTCAAATCCGATAACACCACAACAAATTCATCCCCCCCCCAGACGACAGGCCAGATCTTCTTTTCTAATCAAACTGTCCAGACGTTTTGCTGCTTCCTGTAATAGTAAATCTCCTACCCGATGACCGCAGGTATCATTAACGGTTTTAAAATCATCCAGATCAATAAACAACAGAGCCCCGGTAATTTTATGACGGTAATTACGGGCAATTTCTTCTTCCAGGCGTTCCATTAACAGACGACGATTAGGCAGATTGGTTAAAGGGTCAAATAAGGATAACTGCTGGGCTTTCATTTCTGCCAGCTTCTGATTATTAATTTTCTCAGCGATAATATCAGTCATTGTATTAAGACCTTTTTTAATCTCTGATATTTCATCCCGACCGCTGATATTTTTGATACGAGCGGTTAGATTGCCGCTTTTAATTTCGGTGATCTGGTTGAGAATTTCCTGAACCTGAGCAACCAGATATCTGGAAAATAAAAATCCCGCAAACAGGGCCATAAAAACAATAATTATCAGCCCCGCCATAATGCTATCAATGTAGTCATTGAGACGGGAATACATGGCTTTTTTATTTACGACAATAAACAGGCCCAGCTTCCATTGAGGTATTTTTTTATAAAAATAAACATATTCACCCTGCTCCCGTATTTTAACCGGATGAATATTCACGGTATTCATATGAATAATACTGGCATTTTCTCCCTGCAGCTTTCTGTTATCCGGCCCGACAAACAGAATTTGCCTGGCATTTTTATCCAGCACAATAATGTTTTTAAAATTATCCTTATAATTACTGTTAATTTCCCGTTTTATTCTGCCAAGAACTTTCTGATAATAAGCATTTACATTTTCCAGGCCATGTTTTTGCAGGGCAAGGTATTCATCTTCAATAAAGGACTGCAGACTATCCATATCTTTTTGAATAAGCTGACTGTTCAGATCATAGATAATCCCACGGATAGTATTAATACTGAAAAACGTGGTGGTTAAGG
>JBHNNM010000302.1:0-3439 GCA_048563625.1 Gammaproteobacteria bacterium
AATTAAAAATCTGCTATGGACTGATACAAAAGAGAAGTTTACAGGAAAATATTTAAGAAATGAAATTCAGGTGCAATACCGGGCTCTGTCAGGAACCCGGCTCGCTAAATAATCAGAGCATGGAAACCCAGATTAATGTTGCCAGTGTAATAAAAGAAACCAGTGCAACAGCTGCAGCGGTACAGTTAATACAAAATTTGCCAATGGTAGTCATATTCATATCCCCACTTACATTAATTTATAAAAAGTTTTATACAGATGAATTAACCTGAATTAATATTATTATTGCTGAGTTGGAGAGTAATCTTTATATTCCATGATTCTCTCCTTTAGAGCTTATTTTGGAACCCATATTGGGGCTATAGTCTCTAAAACAGCTGTTTCAGTCAGGTAATCATTATAATAACAATCAATTAAACCTTTAATCATTAGGGATATTGCTAATTTTTATAAGCATAATATATTTCTAATATATTGAATTACTTAATTAATTCGTCTGTTAGCTATTAATCCAGCTGTTGAATTCCGTCCAGATACCAGGTGGGGCTGGTGCTGTCGGCAGGGCGGATAAAATGCCAGAGTTCCTTAACCTGGTTGGCACGGCCCTGCTGACCGCTGCTGTCTGTTTCACTTAATACGGCATCAAACAGTACTGCGGCTTCTGAATGATCAGTCTGTTCATTAAAATCAATTAACTGGGCATCCAGCTTTAATACGCGGGTATTTCCCTGGGTGGGCTCATGGGCATACTGACGGCCGATTTCAGCAAAAACACTGTCGGTGGTCAGATCTTTTATGGAGTCCAGATCTCCCGTATCCCAGGCTTCCTGCAGCATGGTATAGGCAGAGCGGGCACCGGACAGGAACTCTTCCTGATCAAACCAGTCCGGTAAGATAACCGTCTGAGCATCGGTTGCAGAATCCTGGTCATTATGGGACTGGCCTGCGGAATTCATTCCAAATTTATCAGCAAAACTTTGGGTAAAACCTGCATCTTCCCTGTGTATGGTATTTAAACGGGGTGCATCAGGCTGACTGTCTGCAGTGCTATTTACCGTACTGTTTCCAGTATTGTGGCCAAAATCATAAGCACCGGCAGTAGCAGTCTGTTGACGGGGGATGGCTTTTTTGCGGTTCATTAGCCACATGACCAGCAGGATAACACCGCCAATCATAAGAAAATCAAAGAAATTAAAGCCTTCAAAAGCACCACCAAAAAACAGGGCGCCTAACAGGCCGCCCAGAGCCAGGCCGCCTAACATGCCCATTAAACCGCCTCGTTTAGTGAGCTGCTGTTTACGCTGTTGATTGGCTGTCGCGGCTTTTTGCTGAGAAAATGACTTCTGCTGAAAACTTTTCTGTTTATAAGGTGAGCTATAGGATTTTTTTCCACCAAAGGAAAAACCGCCTCCAAAGCGTTTGGCTTCAGCCGTACTGAGTACAAAAAGTGCTAGGGTGAAAATGCTGATAAAGGTGATAATTAACTTGTTATTCATTTTTGTTCCATTTTTTGCTTCGATGATGACTGTTTTTCATTGTCAGCCTGGTAGGGTATTTTGTTAAATACACCAATAAGTTGTTCATTTTGTTTCAACTCAGCCTTTCCTATTGGACTGACAAAAAACTGATAAGTTTCCTTAATATCGGTATTGTCCGACTGTACACACTGAAACTGCAGACTTCGCTCGCCAATGGCCGCCCAGAAACAGCGTCGAATAGAATCCTCACGGCCCGGCGTATAAAAATCGGCCGTGCCTTCAAAAACCACATTAATACGCGATATTTTCATGGCATTTTCAGCATCCGCCTGCCAGTTACCGGCACCGGGGTGAGGGGCGCAGGCTGTCAGAGCTAACACAAGAGCAATAAGTAACAGCAATCTAAAGCTATACGCTAAAAGCATTGTTCACCTTTAAATAGTTGATAAATAAATAGTTGAATTCGAAAAGCAAATTATAACTTACCTGATTATAAATTACCTCTGCTACTCAGGTTCCTGCATTTCTTATTTATTGGCGTTCTGTTAAAATCTCGCTTTTCTTTAAGCAATCAGCAGAATTTCATGGCCAGACGTCGTCGTAGAGCAAAACTTCCCCAGGAACCTGTATTAGTGGCCATTGAATCGGTCAGTCATGATGGCAGAGGTGTCTGTCATATTGATGATTTAACGGTATTTATTGACGGAGCACTGGAAGGGGAAGAGCTGACTTTTATTTATACCGGCAAGCGAAAAAATATTGCTGAGGGCAGGGTGCATGAAATCATTAAGGCATCGCCATTAAGGGTACAGCCTGAGTGTGAACACTTTGCTGTATGCGGCGGCTGTAGTCTGCAGCATCTTGCGGCGGATCAGCAGATTATCCTGAAACAGAATGTGCTTCTGGAAAACCTGAAACGTATTGGCAAAAGCGAACCTCAAAGTGTACTGGAACCGCTCACCGGCCCTCATTGGGGCTATCGTAGAAAAGCCCGTCTTGGTGTGCGTTTTGTGGTTAAAAAGGACAAAATGCTGGTTGGGTTCAGGGAAAAACACAGTAATTTTCTGGCCGAACTGGACAGCTGTAAAGTGCTTTATCCTGATGTCGGGATGCATCTTAAAGAATTATCAGAGCTGCTGCGTTCCTTATCCATTTATCAGAAAATACCGCAGATTGAAGTGGCCTATGGGGATGAGCAGGGCGCCTTTATAGTACGGCATCTGGAAGATTTTAATGAAGAGGATCGGCAAAAACTTAAAGATTATGCCCGTACTATGAAGCTGCATCTTTATCTGCAGCCCAAAGGTCCGGATTCTATAACCCGGCTGTGGCCTGAAAATGAGGCTAATTTTAAACCCTTACAGTACAGCCTGCCTGAGCATAATATTGTGCATGAATTCCGGCCTACGGATTTTACCCAGGTTAATATGGATATTAACCGTAAAATGATTAATCTTACTCTGGAATTACTGGCACCGGAACCGGGAGATAAGGTGCTTGATCTGTTTTGCGGACTGGGTAATTTCACCTTAGCGCTGGCTCGTAAAGTGACTCATGTCACCGGCGTTGAGGGCAGTGCTGAACTGGTAGTTCGGGCAAAAGAGAATGCTCTTAAAAACGGTATAGAGAATGCCGACTTTTATGCGGCCGATCTGTTTAAGGAAGTTTCAGGTATGCAGTGGGCAAAACAGCAATACGATCGCATTTTGCTGGATCCGGCGCGCAGCGGTGCCAGGGAAATTATTGAATATCTGCCGAAACTGGGTGCCCATACGGTGGTTTATGTTTCCTGCAACCCCGCAACCCTGGCCAGGGATACTGAAATTATGGTGCATCAGAACGGTTATAAGCTGGTAAAAGCTGGAGTCATGGATATGTTTCCTCATACTGCTCATGTGGAATCCATTGCACTTTTTGAAAAAATATAACTATTTCGTGTATCTGACCGTGACTGTTTACAG
>JBHNNM010000303.1:0-3398 GCA_048563625.1 Gammaproteobacteria bacterium
AATGAAAAGTCTGATGGAAGATGTTAGAAAATTTATGAATAATGTGTCCCCGTTTCCTGGTTCTGAAATTCAACAGAAAAGGTTATAGGGGTGGACACCTTTTAGGATCAGCTATTTAGATTATCCTAAAAAAATTAGGATTATAAAATTGGATACAAAAAAATATGTCAAAACCGTTTCAACTGGTTTCTTCTTTTAAGCCGGGAGGTGATCAGCCGCAGGCCATAAAAACTTTAAGTGAAGCCATGGAAAATGGTGAAGCAGCCATGACTCTGCTGGGGGTTACCGGTTCTGGTAAAACCTTTACCATGGCTAACGTCATACAGAATCTGCAACGGCCGACCCTGATCTTGGCGCATAATAAAACCCTGGCCGCCCAGCTATACGGTGAGATGAAAGAGTTTTTCCCCTATAACTCAGTGGAATATTTTGTCTCCTATTATGATTATTATCAGCCGGAAGCCTATGTCCCTGCATCAGATACCTTTATTGAAAAAGATGCTTCGATTAACGATCACATTGAGCAGATGCGGCTGTCAGCGACCAAGGCGTTGCTGGAAAGAAGAGATACTATTATTGTCGCTTCGGTGTCCTGTATCTATGGTCTGGGTGATCCCAAATCTTATATGAAAATGCTGTTGCACGTGGTTAAAGGTGACCTGGTGGATCAGCGAACTATTCTGCGCCGTCTGGCGGAACTGCAGTATAAACGTAATGATGTTGAACTGCACCGTGCTACTTATCGGGTAAGAGGTGATGTGATTGATATTTACCCGGCGGATTCAGACAGTGAGGCAATACGCATTGAATTATTTGATGAGGAAGTGGAATCGCTCAGTTATTTTGATCCGTTGACCTGTGAAGTATTACGGCGGGTGCCGCGTATTACCATCTACCCCAAAACCCACTATGTGACCCCTAGGGAAACTCTGCTCAATGCGGTAGAAAAAATTAAGGCTGAACTGAAGGAGCGGCTGGAACAGCTTTATTCCATGAATAAACTGGTGGAAGCCCAGCGTCTGGAACAGCGTACCCAGCTGGATTCGGAAATGATCATGGAACTGGGGTATTGCTCCGGCATTGAAAACTACTCCCGCTACCTCTCCGGCCGTGAACCGGGCCAGCCGCCGCCGACCTTTCTGGATTATCTGCCAGATGATGCCATGCTCTTTATTGATGAAAGCCATGTTACCATCCCGCAAATCGCTGCCATGTATAAAGGTGACCGCTCCCGTAAGGAAAACCTGGTGGAGTATGGTTTCCGTCTGCCTTCTGCTCTGGATAACCGGCCGCTCAAATTTGAAGAATATGAACGTCTGGCTCCGCAAAGTATTTTTATTTCTGCTACACCGGCTAAATACGAAGAGGAAAAATCTTCGGTTATTGCCGAACAGGTAGTCAGACCTACCGGCCTGCTCGATCCAGTGGTTGAAATACGCACAGCAACTACCCAGGTGGATGATTTACTATCTGAAATCCGCAAACGAGTGGAACGTAAGGAGCGAGTACTGGTCACTACCCTGACCAAACGTATGGCTGAGGGTTTAACCGATTATTATCTTGAGCACGGCGTTCAGGTGCGTTATCTGCATTCGGATATTGATACTGTTGAACGGGTAGAAATTATTCGTGATCTGCGCCTGGGTGAGTTTGATGTTCTGGTGGGCATTAACCTGCTTCGGGAAGGACTGGATATTCCTGAAGTATCACTGGTGGCTATCCTGGATGCGGATAAAGAGGGCTTTTTACGTTCTGAACGTTCTTTAATACAGACCATGGGACGGGCGGCACGTAATGTTAATGGTGAAGTTATTTTTTATGCGGATCGGATCACCGGCTCCATGCAGCGGGCCATGGATGAAACCCGGCGCCGGCGGGAAAAACAGATAGCTTATAATAAGGCCCATAATATTACCCCCATCGGCATTAAAAAATCCGTTAAGGATATCCTGGAAGCCACCATTCCCGGCGCCGGTCTGGCGGTAGCCAAAAAACGTAAGGTGGCTGAAGAAGCCGGCCGCTATGAGGTCATGACCCGCAAGGAACTGGAACAGAAAATTAAAACTCTGGAAGAGCAGATGTACAGCCATGCCCAGAATATGGAATTTGAAGAAGCTGCCCGTCTACGGGATGAAATCAAAGTCCTGCAGGAGAAGTTTATCACCCTGTAATATAAACCTGAATAAAATCAAAAAAACACTTGCCAGCAAGCTTCAGTCTTTGTATTATACGCACTCATTTCTGATGCACCCTGGATCAATAAATGTGGCCCTTATGGACACGCAACAGGCGCGTAGCTCAGCTGGTTAGAGCATCACCTTGACATGGTGGAGGTCGGTGGTTCGAATCCACTCGCGCCTACCATTTATCTTTTCTACAACAAAACCTCTCGTAATAAAAATACCGAAATCGAAAGACAATCCGTGTCTGACATGGTTTTTCTGCTTATTTCATCTAAAGTTATTTCTGTATAAACCGAAATATACATTGTGTATTGAAATTTAATACATTCATATTTGAAATTATGAGTAGGGAGTGGGAATGAGTTTAAGTGTTAAAAGCAGAATTCTGTTATTAGGGATGCTGCCGCTTTTAATTGCTTTGTGGTTTATGGGACTGGTTATTGTTGATGATTTCCGGTTGATGAGCAGTTTGAAGCAGGTGGAACCTGCGACCTATCTTAATACCCATATTGCCTCCTACATTCATGAAGTCCAGAAAGAACGGGGTGCCACCGGGGTTTTTCTATCTTCTGACGCTAAAAAGTTTCAGTCAGAGTTAAACCAGCAACGTCATCTGACAGATAAAGCCTGGCAGAATCTTGAGCAGTTTATTTCAGACCATGATATTACTGAAAATAACGTATTTAATCAGCAAATGGAGCAGGCCATTGGTCTGGCCAGGGGGATTTCTGCTCTACAACAAAAAGTTGATTCATTATCAGTTTCTATTAAAGATGCCCTGGGGCAATATACAACTCATAATCAAAAGTGGCTAGCACTCACCCGGAAAACTGCAGAGCTGACGGATAATGTTGAAATTTCTCAGATGCGTTTAGGCTACGCCAGCTTTGCTAAAGGCAAAGAAAGTACCGGCATAGAAAGAGCAATTATATCCAGTGTTTTTGGTAAAGATGTACTGTCATCTGAAGCGTTAAAAAAAGTGACTCATTTAATTGCTGAAGAGCATACTTATTTTAACTTTTTCAAGGCTCTGGCCTCTCCTGAGCAATTGCAGTTTTATCAGCAGAAATTATCCGGTTCTGTCACTGAGGATGTTTATTAGGCGACAATTATCTTGTCCGGTCTGACGACAATTATCTTGTCCGGTTGAGTGATGAATTAAGATAAGTACTTTTTCTTGTGGAGAAAGCACTTGTCAGGACAACAGATCACTCA
>JBHNNM010000304.1:0-3398 GCA_048563625.1 Gammaproteobacteria bacterium
TACCCATGCGTTCTGTTATTTCTTCGATGGAATATCGATGAAGTTCAAGACCTGCGCATTTTGGGGCGCCCTTCGTTAAAAATTCTGCTAATAATACATATCCGCCCTGTGTTATTGCAGAGTGCAGGTTGGCAAAATAGCCCTGAATATCTGTCTCTTCTAGCAGAAAATGAAGGACGGCACGATCAATCCAGATATCGGCCTGGGTAATGTCATCAGGAAGCGGTCTGGATATATCATGATGAAGCTAGGTCAGTTTTTTATCTGTACCGATTCTGTTTTTTAGCTTGTGTAAGGCTTTGTCGCTGATGTCATTGAGAATGAGATGATGTCCCTTGGCAAATAGTTCGTCAACCAGTTCTGATGTTCCGGCGCCCGGGAGAAATACAGTAGCAGGCTCGTTTAAGGGAATGTGTTCAAGAAATTTCAGTGTTTGAGAAACATCTTTTTCGTACCAGCCTAATTTCGAGCTGGGTTTTTTTGAGAAAATGTCGTTCCAGTGCTCATTCAGGTTTGCCATATTATTTTCCAGTGCTTAACGATAAGATTTCCTCGTTTCCACGCCGGAGCATGGGAGGCAGAAATGCGATGCTTTCAACTCACAGGTTTTAATGAGTATGCGGTATAAGATATTGTAATACATCTTCCAGAATAGCGGGATCAGGTAAGGAAGCAAAAATAAAGAATAACCAGATAGGGGCAAAAATCAGGGCATAGAAGCGCAGCATCCAGTTGGATTGTAATAACCACCATTGCGCCATCTGGTCCAGAGAACTCTCGGAAAAGAAGGGCATGGTCATGGCCAGGAAGATAATGGCAATACCCAGGAACAACATCATATTATGGAAGCCGGTAAACGGAGCAGCGGCAATAATAATAAAGCCCATTAACAAGCGGATAATAATAACTACATTAATCCAGCGCTCATCAAAGAAAAAATATAATAATCGTTTCATTGTGCCGGTAAAAAAGAACAATAAAACACTGATTAAGAATAAGACAGTGGCAATAAATGTAATAATATAAGCCATTCGACCCCCGTTAAAGCATAAAAAAGTCTCACTCCGATTATAACGGTTCCAGAAGGGTTGGCAATTGATTTAATTGATCTATCTCAAGGAAAGGTGAATTAAGTGCTTCGGGCCAGGGCAGATGATTGCGGTTTAGCCAGACAGCCCGGATACCGGATTGCTGAGCTCCCATAATATCTGTGACTGGATCATCACCAATATGGATAATTTCATCCGTAGTTAGCTGTTCCCGTTCCAGCAGGGTATTGAACACAATGGGGTGGGGCTTTTGCTGTCCGGCATCGGCTGCCGACCAGGAAAAATCAAATAGCTGTCCCAGGCCGATACGATAAATATCGGCATTACCATTACTTACGGTTCCCAGTCGAAAGCGTGGTTTGAGTATTTGCAGGGTAGGGATAACATCATTGTATAAACTGACCTTATTACGTTCTCTGGCATACAGTTCAAAGGCATCCTGAATAAACTGCTGTTCCTGTTCCGGGTTATAACCCAGCTCTCTGGACAGTTCACTAAAGGATTTTTTGCGTAGCGCCGTTAGATCATTGGCAATATGCTGGTGCTGTTCGGCTAGTTTCAGGCGTTTCTCGCGCAGGTCATTAATGGAGTATTGCTGAGTGATTTCAGGGTGGCGTTGTTCAAACCATTGATACAGGCTTTCTTCAGTACGCTGAATAGTGGCCATATTGGGCCAGAGGGTATCATCCAGATCAAAAGTGAGTAATTTTATGGTCATAAATCCATAAACTCGGTTAAAAAGAGTCAGTTAATTTTATTACTATATTAAGTAGTAATGAAGTATATAGGATAAATGCGATCAGGATAAGACAAAAGAAATGGCGGAACGGACGGGACTCGAACCCGCGACCCCCTGCGTGACAGGCAGGTATTCTAACCAGCTGAACTACCGTTCCGAAGTGGTGCGTATTATAAGATACTGAAAAAAAAATACCAGTCCTTATTTTAAACTTTTTTAAAAAAAGTAAAAAATTAAAATAATTTATACTTTTTACTCACTATAGCGGATAATGGTATCCTTCCCTTTGCGTTATTTATGCAGGTTCTCTTATATGACCGACATTATAGTTTCACAACTGTGGATATATCCCATTAAATCTCTGAAAGGTATTTCAGTGGATAAGGCTCAGCTGGAAAAAAGAGGTTTACGTTATGATCGCCGCTGGATGCTGGTGGATGATAATAACCGTTTTATCAGTCAGCGTCTTTACCCCAGGCTGGCTTTGATAGAGCAGGAACTGTCCGATTTCGGGATCTCTGTGCGGGCACCGGATATGCCGGTGTTAATTATTCCTTATCCTGATGCTCAGATGGAGATGTATGAAGAAGTCGAAGTGATTTGCTGGGATGACCATATTAAGGCCCAGCATATTAATACCGCTATAGATAACTGGTTCAGCGAATTTCTGGATGCTGACTGTCAACTGGTGTTTATGCCGGAAGACAGTGAGCGTCTGGTGGATACGGACTTTGCTAAAAACCATGAGATCACCAGCTTTTCTGATGGTTTTCCAAACCTGATTATCTGTGAAGAATCACTGCAGGATCTGAATTCACGGGTGGATATTGAACTGACCATTAATCGTTTTCGTCCCAATATTGTTATTAAGGGCTGTGAACCCTATGGTGAAGATAGGCTTGGGCATTTTCAGATTAATGGTATTGATTTTTATGCGGTTAAACCCTGTTCACGATGTGTTGTGACCACTGTTAATCCTGAAACGGGGGTAAAAGAAAGCAAGGAACCCCTGGCTACTTTGGCAAAATTTCGTAAAAAAGACCGGAAAGTCTATTTTGGTCAGAACCTGTTACATAAGCTGGATTTAATGGCGGATAACACGCTTACTGTGGGTGACAGGCTTAAAATTTTAGAGCCTTCAGCACCGCTTGAATTCGATTAAATCTAATATTTTGCCATGGATTTTGTTATCCACAATTCCTGTGGATAACTTTGTGGATAAACTTGGGTAATCGCTGTAAAGACTTGAAATAATCACTTTTGTGACAATTTGATTACAAATTATTCATTCCCGGAATATAAAAATAATCATTGTAAAAACAGGGTGTAAAGGTATTGACAGCAATTGTATTCAAGTGAATGCTAATGCAGTTTTTACTGGCCGTGGCATGAATTGTGTAAAACTTTCTTAAATAGAGCCACAGTAAAGGTAGAAAATTAGTAAAAGTTAATGTTTGAAACAGTAAAATAAAACAGAGACTTGGCTCATTTTGTTAGGGGCTGTTGATCTTTTGTGGTTAAAAAATAGGCAGCATGGTATTTGTTAAACAAGTATAATGGTTTTGTGAAAAATCAACATACAAGAACACTTACCATGCCAAGAACTATCT
>JBHNNM010000305.1:0-3384 GCA_048563625.1 Gammaproteobacteria bacterium
GAAATGGATGCTGAAAGTCAACACAGGTTCCTTAAAGAAGACTATCAAATTCGAAAACTTCCGTTGCTTGATGAAATGGTCAGTTTTAATATCAGAACAGTTCATTAAGGACGAATATCTAATATGATACTGATTAAAATCATTTATGCTTATGAATGGCACTTAAAATCCACCTGATTCCGGCGAATATTCCTCTTTCCCGGTTGGGTTGAAGACTATTTGGGTGAATCAAACGTAACCGAATTCTGGTTTTTTTGAGTTAGCATTATTGTCAGATGTGATTGCGTTTTGGCAGGTTTGCCAGTTCAAGCTCGTGTTAGTGCATTTTAGGGTAAAGGTCAAAATTAATGAGATGTTGTTTTCTGATAAAAAATAAAAAAAACATAAGGCACGATATGGGCACCGTTTGGGCACAGGTTAAAAATGTTGTTTTTTGATTGTTTCAGGGTAATGGTCATGACTTTTGCCCTGCTATGGGTGAAGATTTGACCTTTAATTTTTCGGGGTTGCTGTCAAAGCATAAAGCAGACGGATTATTGCAATTTTAAAGCATTGAAATATAAGAAAATGGCGCGCCCTAGAGGATTCGAACCTCTGGCCTCGGCCTCCGGAGGGCCGCGCTCTATCCAGCTGAGCTAAGGGCGCAAATAAGAATTGTAATGTAACTTTGACTCCTGCCTTATGTGCCCTTAATCTGAATGACCGCAGCCTCCGGAGGGCCGCGCTCTATCCAGCTGAGCTACAGGCGCTTTGAGTGCTGGACTATACACTATTTTGGTTTATTTTAAAATACACAGACGCCAGGATAAAAAAGCCCTGCTTTGTGTGTTGATATAAGGTGATGTTTTTTTAAGTAATTTTGGTATATAATAATTGATTAATTTTTGAATTTGGGTGGGTTCGACGGTTTCGGATCTGGACTGAAAATGTTTTAAGGAAGTTTTAAGGAAATAGTTATGAGTGATAATAAAGAACAAGATCTATTTATGGATTATGTTAATCCCATAGTATTTTTAGGTATTCTGGCACTGTTAATTTTGTGGATAGCTGTTATTTTATCTTCATTCTTTGCTTCCTTTGGTGCAAAGAATGAGAATGATGCACAAGCTATCAGTGAACGCTTAAAGCCGATTGAAGTGGTTTCTGTAGTAGGAGCGCCTGCGGGTGGCGCAGAAGCAGCTAAAGAAGAAGCAAAAGCGGCTGCCGGCCCTGTTAATGGCGGCGCTGTAGTGGCTGCAACCTGTCAGGCCTGTCATGGAACCGGTTTATTAAATTCACCAAAAATTGGTGATAAAGATGCCTGGAATGCTCGTCTGGAAGCAGCCGGTGGTGTTGATGGTCTGGTTAAGTCTGCCATTGCCGGTAAAGGCGCCATGCCAGCCCGTGGCGGTAATGCGGCGTTAAGCGATGAAGAAGTCAAGGCAGCTATTGAATATATGACTGCCCAGTAAAGAGCCTTTAGCTAACAGCCTTTAACAGAAAAAAGAGCAGCATACAGGCTGCTCTTTTTTTTGCCTGTTGAAAAATAAAAGTGTATGCAATGTGCTTTTTTGGTGCTTTTGCACTCCTTGTTGTTTTGTCTTGGTGCAAAAATGACTTTTGTCATAAAACCGTCATAAATTGACTTTTATCAATATTATTAAATTCAAGTAGTTGTTGTATTTGGCGCACAACATGCTTACTATGTGACATTGCGTTGTTTGTTTACCACAAAATATTCGAATACAATTATGTATCAAAAACATGAAATATAAACGGGATGCAAAAAATTATGAGTTCAATTAGAAAGTCTTTATTGTCGCTGGCGGTCGCTTCCGTTGTGGCGACTCCATTAATGGCCAGTGCTGAAGGTTTTGGTACGGTTTCAGCCAATGTCGCTCTGGTAACCGATTACTATTTTCGCGGCATTTCACAAACAGATAATGACGGAGCTATCCAGGGCGGTTTTGACTGGAGCCATGAGAGTGGTATTTATGCAGGCGTCTGGGGTTCTAATGTCGCATTTGCAGATGATGATAATGGTGCTGTCAACCTTGAAATGGATACCTATCTTGGTTTTGCGAATGAAATTGGTGATACTGGTATTGGTTATGATGTCAGTGTATTACGCTATAACTATAATAATAGTCCCAGATATGAAACAACAGAATGGACTATTGGTTTAAGCTATAGTTACTTCTCTGCATCTTATTCCTATTCCAGTGACTGGTTTGATACTGATGATTCTTCAGATTACGTTTCTTTAGGTTTTGATTATGATGAATTGCCCATGGGACTGGTTTTCAGTGCCAGTGTAGGTAAGTCTTTTGGTGATGCCTATGATAAGAAAAATGGTGATGGCGTTAAAGATTTTGAATATATAGATTATAAGGTCGGTGTCAGCAAAGATTATGCTGGTGTTACTTTCGATTTAAGTTATGTGGGTAATGACCTGAGCGATAGCGAATGTAATTCTTATGGCTATAATGCTAATCATGGCAATTGTGATGATCGCTTCATACTATCAGTATCTAAAGCCATAGAAGATACCAGTAAGTCTTCAGACAGTTCATCTTTACCAATCAATGCTAATGTTGCTTTAGTTACAGACTATTATTTCCGTGGTATTTCACAGACTCAGAATGATGGCGCTGTTCAGGGTGGTTTTGATTATTCCCATGATAGTGGTGTTTACGTAGGTGTCTGGGCTTCAAATGTGGCATTTGCTGATGATGTTAATGGGGATGTTAATCTTGAAGTTGATACCTATCTTGGTTTTGCGAATGAAATTGGTGATACTGGTATTGGTTATGATGTCAGTGTATTACGCTATAACTATAATAATAGTCCCAGATATGAAACAACAGAATGGACTTTTGGTTTAAGTTATAGTTACTTCTCTGCATCTTATTCCTATTCCAGTGATTGGTTCGATACCGATGATTCTTCCGATTATGTTTCTTTAGGTTTTGACTATGATGAATTACCCATGGGACTGGCTTTCAGTGCCAGTGTAGGTACATCGTTTGGTGATGCCTATGACAAGAAAAATGGTGATGGAGTCAAAGATTTTGAATATACTGACTATAAACTAGGGGTTAATCGTGATTTCGCTGGTGTAAATGTTGACCTGTCTTATGTTGGTAACGATCTAAGCGATAGCGAGTGTGATTCGTATGGCTATAGCTCTAGCCAGGGTAATTGTGATGATCGCTTTATCTTAACCTTATCCAAAGGTTTCTAAAAAAGCAGGCAATAAAAATTGCTTAATAAAAAAGCCGCTTATCTTGTAAAAGAAAGCGGCTTTTTTATGCTCTTTCTGAACGCTGAACGCTGAACGCTGAACGCTGAACGCTGAACGCTGAACGCTGAACGCTGAACGCTGAACGCTGAACGCTGAACGCT
>JBHNNM010000306.1:0-3383 GCA_048563625.1 Gammaproteobacteria bacterium
ATCCTGAACGGGATAAGTCTACTGGACTTTATCTGTTTGGTGTAGAACCTAATTATGGAATTTCATCCTGATGGGTAAATCATTGAAACGAAATGATAAAATCATTAAAGACATACCTATGTACTTACTATAATAATATTCCTGAAGCCTATTACAGGAAAAACATATTATTTCAGACGGCTGTTAAAGGACAGTGATTTTTCATAAGGATGGTATTTTTTACCGTAGATTTTTAAAATACGTTTAACGTAATTTTGCGTTTCCTTATATGGTGGAATGCCTTTATATCGATCGACGGCTTTTTCACCGGCATTGTATCCGGCTAGTGCCAGGGCAACATCCCCCCGGTATTCATTAAGCAGCCAGCTTAAATAACGTACGCCGCCCTTAATGTTCTGTTCAGGATTATGGATATTGCTGACGCCGAAACGGCTGGCGGTTTCAGGGAGCAGCTGCATCAGGCCAATGGCGCCCTTATGGGAACGAGCTCTGGTATTAAAACGGAATAATAGCCAGAACCAGGCGGGGTTCTATATTATATCCTTGGGCAATTTCACTGGCCTGTTTAACAATTTTACGACATTGACCCCGGCACTGACGGGTTTCCCACATGGGAATAGTGCTGGTATCACAAATGGTTTTGCTGGTTTTAAGTTCGGTATCCAGACGGGACAGAATATTTTTTGAGAAATCATCACCGGATTTGGCCGCTGCACTGAACCAGCGAACAGCGACCGCCTCATCCTTGGGTACACCTCTGGCATTAAGAAACTATCCAGGCCAGGTTACGCTGAGCATCTACAGAACCTTTCAGGGCTGCACGACAGTACCAGTTCACGGCTTTTTGTGGATCTTTGGTAACTCCTTCACCATGTTCATAAGCAATAGCCAGTTCCAGCTGGGTATCTATCAGACAGGTTTCAGCTTTGGCAATGGTTGTCTGCAGAGGCGATTCATAGGCATAGAGCGTGCTTATGCCAGACAGCATAAAAGTAAGCAGAAGCAAGGTACTCAATTTAAATGTTTTTTTCGTATACATATTTAAATTTTAAGCAAGTTTTGTACCTCAGATAATTTGTTTTTATTTTACAATAATTTAAGTAAAATCAAAACAGACGTTATCGGGTAAACTGTATAAAGTGTAAAAAGAACTGACATTACTCCGGAAAAATATTATGGACACAATACCAGAACAACCCCTGTTTTCTGATTCGCAATTGCTACTCAGGCTGGCTCGATATAAAATGCCTTTTGGTAAATATAAAGATCGTCTGCTGATAGACCTGCCTGAGCCTTATGTGGTCTGGTTTGCCAATAAAGGTTTTCCAGAGGGTGAACTGGGCAGGATGTTGGCCATTGTGCTGGAAATTAAAACTAATGGCCTGGAATATCTGTTTAAGCCGTTAAGAGAAAATCAATTTAAGGAATAATTGTAATAATGAAACGTTTATTTATCATACCGCTGTTAGTACTGGTTTTAGTCATTACAGCCTGTACCACCAGTCCGACTGGACGTCGACAGTTAATGCTGGTTTCTCCTGAGCAGGCCATCAGCGCTTCTAAAGAAGCCTATGTTAAAACCCTTCAGCCGCTGGACGATAAAGGTAAAATTGATAATAATCTAGCTGTAACCAAACGGGTCAAACAAATTACCGGGCGTTTAATTGCTCAGGCCATCCATGATTACCCAAGAACCAGAAACTGGGAATGGAGTGTAAAAGTTATTGACGATCCTGAGACCGTGAATGCCTGGTGTATGGCAGGTGGTAAAATGGCTATTTATACCGGCCTGTTAAACAAGTTAAAACCAACGGACGATGAACTGGCTCAGGTTATGGGACATGAAATTGCTCATGCGCTGGCGAACCATACGGCAGAAAAAATGTCAGTAGCCATGGCTTCTCAGATTGGCTTAATGGCGGTTGCTGTGGCGGCCAATGATTCCAATCGGGGAGCGGCTTTAACCGGTGCCGCACTGGCCGCCAACCTAGCTATACAACTGCCCAATAGCCGTACGGCTGAGAGTGAGGCGGACAGAATGGGCATTGAACTGGCGGCTAAAGCCGGATATGATCCTTATGCGGCCGCTACTCTATGGGAAAAAATGGGCTGTGTCGGTGGTGCCAATCCACCGGAATTTCTTAGTACTCACCCGGCACCCGGAAACCGTCAGGCCACGTTACGCACTTTGGCACCACAGATGATGAAATACTATAAAGAGAAAAAGCCACATCCAGTGTACCCTCTTTAGGCCATTTAATGGCGACTCTTTAGTACAGGGGCTAAACGTTCGGCCATATCCCGTAAAAGCGCTTCCGTAGTTTGCCAGTCAATACAGGCATCAGTGACTGATACGCCGTAGTCAAGTTGACTGAGATCATCCTGTATGGACTGATTGCCGGCATTAAGATGGCTTTCCAGCATAATACCCATAATGGACTGATTACCCTCAATGATCTGCTGTACTACATCTCTGGCGACCAGCGGTTGCAAATCATACTGTTTATTGGAGTTTCCATGGCTGCAGTCCACCATAATATTCTGCGGCAGATTTTCTTCCGCCAGGGCTTTTTCTGCCAGGCTGATATTGACTGAATCGTAATTGCTGGTTTTTCCTCCGCGTAAAATAATATGACCGTACTGATTGCCTCGGGCTCTAATCTGAACGACCTGACCTTTCTGGTTAATTCCCAGAAAGTGATGAGGTGCGGAGACTGAGTGCAGAGCATTAATGGCGACATTAAGATTGCCGTCAGTACCATTTTTAAAGCCTGCCGGTGTGGACAGGCCACTAGCCATTTCTCTATGAGTTTGTGATTCGGTGGTTCGCGCTCCAATGGCCGTCCAGGAAAACAGGTCGGCTAAATATTGCGGGGTGACCGGATCCAGTGCTTCTGTGCCTACGGGCAGTTCCAGTTCGGCCATCCAGAGTAATAATTCACGGGCCTGTTCCAGGCCCTGACTGACATCAAAGCTGCCGTTAAGATGAGGATCATTGATCAGCCCTTTCCAGCCGATGGTCGTGCGTGGCTTTTCAAAGTAAATACGCATAATGATCAGCAGGGTATCACTGAGTTCATCACTGAGTGCTTTAAGTTTACGGGCATATTCATGGGCAGACTGCAGGTCATGAATTGAGCAGGGGCCGGTAATAACGATTAAACGATGATCCCTGCCGCTGAGTACGTCACGAATAGCCTGCCGTCCATTTAGAACAGTTTGTTCTGCTGTAGGGCTTAGGGGCAGCTTTTATTTTAATTCACTAGGTGGAATTAAAACCTTTTCTGATATGATATTAGTGTCGTTTAAGTATTCGTTATTCATAGAATAATCTGTCAGATTTATGGGTGATAGCGAGTGATAATAACTATTTCTATCTTACC
>JBHNNM010000307.1:0-3373 GCA_048563625.1 Gammaproteobacteria bacterium
AGCCTGACTTTGGAAGGTAGGCTGTTCACTATGAAGGTGGTATTTCAGGTTTGTTCATTTAACCACTGCTGACTTAAACCACCGCAATGAGCGTTTACACAGTTATTTTTACACCCTCTATATTAAACGTCATCATAAATATTAAAGGTATCAATATGATGTCCTTTGTCATTTAAGATCTTAATTCTTTCATCCGTCACCACTTTACTGGCACTGGTAAAAAATCCCTCACTTTCAGCCACATCAGAAAAGAACTTTTTCCTGGCTTCAACAATATCATCCGCTTCAATTTCATGGTCAATAATCGCGGTATGTCTGAATATATATTTCATTATAACCTGGATACCTCAGTAATATTTATCTTATAAGTAGCAGAATATCAGCCATAATTCAAGCGATTAAAAACATTTTGAGCTTTCCTCTATGGCAGTATAATACGAGCGTCCCAGTTGGGCTTTTCCAGACTTCGGAAGTGTATTCATCCCTGCCTGCATAAAATCCTGCATAAAATAAGGATCACGCTACTCACTGCAGTGGAGCTCTCTCCTTATCAGATCTCTAAACATATCCCTGATTTCAAATACCTGCAAACTTATATAATTCAAACTGAAGCTGTATAATATTATTCAGTCTAAGAATTACATTCATTCCTGTTTACAAACTTGGCGTATTATATGAAAAATCCCTTTGCCTTATTTGCTGTGCTTATTATATTTTTGTGGCTCTCTCACCCTGTTTTCTCAGCACAGTCTCAAAATACCACTTTAAATAACTTTTTCCAGCGCACCCAGAGTTTACAGGCTGATTTTGATCAGACCGTGGTTAATGGTAGAGGCAAAGTACTGGAGCAATCCCACGGCAATCTTATTATCAGCCGTCCTGAGAAATTTATACTGGACTATCAGACTCCGGTAGAACAAAAGTATATTTCCAATGGCAAAACCATCTGGATTTATGATGTTGAACTGGAGCAGGTAAATATTAAACCTCTGGATGAACAGATGGGTGATTCACCGTCATTATTACTTAGCAGTAATGATAATATCTACAAATACTACCAGGTGAATAATGTCTCCCTGCGCAAACCGGACGGTCTGAACTGGGTCCAGCTTAAGGCGCTTAATGATGACATGACCTTTGAACGGGTACTACTAGCATTTAAAAACCATATTCTTATGCGTATGCGAATGTATGACAGTTTCGGGCAGACTACAGAACTTAAATTTTCCAATATTATCGTTAATAAACCTTATACCTCTGACCGGTTTGACTTTGTACCGCCGGCTGATGTCGATATTATTGGATCAGCCAATGCCCGCTAACCAGGCTGATTTACTGGAACAGGCAGGTCAGGGGCAACAGAATCCGTTGAGTCCTCTGGCAGACAGAATGCGCCCTGATTCACTGCAGAACTTTTTTGGTCAAACCCATATTCTGGGAGAAGGTAAACCGCTTACCCTGGCTATTGAAGGCGGCAAACCCCATTCCATGATTTTCTGGGGGCCGACTGGGGTAGGTAAAACCACACTGGCCCGCTTAATTGCCCGTTATGCCCAGACACAGTTTTTGGCTATTTCTGCCGTACTTTCGGGTGTTAAGGAAATTCGCCAGGCGGTGGAACAGGCAAAGCAATATTATCAGGTTTATGCTCAGCCTACGGTACTGTTTGTGGATGAAGTGCATCGCTTTAATAAATCTCAGCAGGATGCCTTTTTACCCTTTATTGAAGACGGTACATTTATTTTTGTCGGGGCGACCACTGAAAATCCCTCATTTGAACTGAATAATGCCTTATTGTCCCGTGCCAGGGTGTACCTGTTAAAAACTCTAAATCAGGGCGAGTTATCAGCTCTGCTGGAACTGGCACTAAGCGATAAGGAACGTGGTCTGGGTGAACAGCATCTGCAGATCAGTGATGAAGACCGGCTCAATCTGATCAGTGCAGCGGATGGAGACGGCCGAAAACTGCTCAACCTGCTGGAAATTGCAGCGGATCTTGCTGAAGAGGAAAATGGTCAGAAACAGATTACATCTGAAGCTATTGCTCAGGTTATATCAGGGACAACCCGGTGCTTTGATAAGGGCGGCGATCTGTTTTATGAGCAGATCTCAGCCTTTCATAAATCGGTCAGAGGTTCCTCACCGGACGGTGCTTTATACTGGATGTCCCGTATGATTGAAGCCGGCTGTGATCCTTTGTATATTGCCCGCCGACTGCTGGCCATTGCTTCAGAAGACATCGGTAATGCCGATCCCCGTGCCATGCAGGTAGCCTTAAATGCCTGGGATGCTTTTGAACGACTGGGACCAGCAGAGGGCAACCGGGCCATTGCACAGGCCGCAGTTTACTGTGCCCTGGCTCCCAAGAGCAATGCTGTATATACCGCCTTTAAAGCCGCCATGGCTAGCGCCCGCGAATCCGGTTCTCTGGAAGTTCCTGAACATTTACGCAATGCACCAACCCAGTTACTCAAATCCATGGGCTATGGAGAGCAATACCGCTATTCCCACAATGAGCCGGAAGCTTATTCCGTCGGACAGACCTATTTACCACCGGAACTGGCTGATATTAAATTTTATTCTCCAGAGCCCAGAGGACTTGAAATAAAACTCGGAGAAAAACTGGAGTATTTACAGACTCTGGATAAACAGTTTAAAAATAACGGGCAAGGTTCAGGTTAAAAGGAAACGGGAATTTCTTTATACAGACTTTTGCATTATAATAAATATTATAACAATGCTGTTTTGATATAGGAGTTGTTCTATTATGTATTCTTTAAAATTAAGAAAAATTGGCAGTTCTTTTGGAGTTATTCTTCCAAAAGAGGTGCTGGAGAAATTACATCTTTCTGAAGGTGATCAACTCTTTGCAGATGCAACGCCAGATGGTTTGCAGCTTACTCCTTATGATCCTGATTTTGAGGCTGCCATGCAGGCATTTTCCAGTACCCGTAAAAAATATCGAAACGCGCTTCGTCAGTTAGCTAAATAATGCCACGCTGGATCCCTAAATCAGCTATCATTGCTATTCATGGTGAATTATTAGCTGAGCATGGTGGATTATCTGGCTCTGTTAATAATGATTTACTTGAATCAACTCTGGCTCGACCCCGGCAAATACAAACCTATGGTGAACCACCACCTGATATTTTTCAATTAGCTGCTTCTTATGGTTTTGGCTTCGCTAAAAATCATTGCTTCAATGACGGTAATAAACGTGTTTCTCTGGTTGCTATTGATGTTTTTCTTGTGCTTAATACTGAAGGATCCCCACAAATTTAAACCATTGTGCAGAGGCACATCACGTCCTGGTTCAATTGTGTAAATACTTTTTTCAAATCCTTCATGTAAATTTTATACCGTTTATCATTTA
>JBHNNM010000308.1:0-3373 GCA_048563625.1 Gammaproteobacteria bacterium
CACTCGCTATGATAAGCTGGAAAGAAACTATGCCAGTACATTAGCGTTAGGCTGTTGTATGGTGTGGCTTCCTATGTGGAATGGTTAAATTTTGTACACAAAAGATCAACAGCCCCTAATCGAAGAACTAAAATTTACCGCAAAATGAAAGCAGCCAAAAAAGCTTATTAATTTAATTTACCTTGATACAGATCAAGGCAAAGTTAAAATATTTTTATAAAATGTAACAAATAATACTTATTAAAAATGCCATGCTGTTGATTGCACCTCTTGATTGCAAAAGAACAAGATGGCTCTATAAAAATAATAAACGATCCTATTTCTATTATTATAAAAGACCGTAATACAGGGATTTTTATCCCCTCCCTCCGACAAAAATCAGACAGCAGTTTACAACTGCTTAAAATCAATAACAATTGAGAGGTATCCCCTCATGTTGAAACTGAGTATGGCTTTTAGTAGCGTATTAAACAGAAAGTACCTGATACTATGCTATTTGCTGTTTAATTTTATTCCGCCACTGACGCTTGCAGCCAGTCAGCCCGGTGCCAGTATGGCTGCAGTAGAAGGTGGTAATACCGAGCTGGGTATTAACGAATACGATATAACGTCCAAAAAACGCCCGGTCGATAAGATAAGTCGGTCGTTAGTTATTCTGGGTGAAAAAGCCGAGGACACCTCCACCACTGATCATTCCAAACTAAAAGAACTGCAGGGTCCCTTTAGCAGTGGCCCGGAAGTTACTAAAGCCTGTCTGAGCTGTCATAATAAGGCTGGGGATCAATTTATAAAAAACAAGCACTGGACCTGGAAAGTTCATATTAATAAAACCGGACAGGATCTGGGCAAGAGTGTTCTGGTCAATAACTTCTGTACCAATGCAGCCGGCAATGAAGGCATGTGCGCCCAGTGTCATGCCGGTTACGGCATGACCGATGCCCGTACCTATGACTTTAAAAATGAGGACAATATAGACTGCCTGGTTTGCCATGAATCCACAGGTACCTATTATAAACTCCCTCCATCTCCCGGCAATAAAGCCTGTGCCGTCATGTTTGAAGGCAAGCCCAAAATTGATCTGACCAAAGTCGCACAAAGTGTCACCCTACCGGGACGCAGCAACTGCGGTGCTTGCCATTTTTACGGCGGTGGCGGCGATAATGTTAAACACGGGGACTTATCCTCAGTACTCTTTGAACCGCCCAAAAGCGTGGATGTACACATGGGTGTTGATGGGGAAAACTTCTCCTGTGTTATCTGTCATGTAGGCGAAGGTCATGAATGGTCCGGCAGCCGTTATGAGCCCATAGCCAAAGACACCATAGGTCAGGGCAAGCCCGGCCTGGTACGACAGACAGCGACCTGTGAAAGCTGTCATGGTCTGCAGCCCCATCCCGGTAATTTAATGGGTCTGAAACTTAATGATCATACTGACCGGGTTGCCTGCCAGACCTGTCATATTCCCGAATACGCCACCGGCGGTGTTGCAACCAAAACCCATTGGGACTGGCGCACCGCCGGTAAGCTGAAAAACGGTGAAGGCTATCGTGAAGAAGGCTATATCCAGGGTAATGGTGAACCCCGCCATACCTATAAATCCATTAAGGGTAATTTTAAATACGGTGAAAACCTCAAACCCATGTATGTCTGGTTTAACGGTACCGAACGTTATCTGACCGTACATGATAAGTTTGATCCCGCTAAGCCGGTAGAAATTAATCATCTGGAAGGCAGTCCTGATAATCCCAATTCCCGAATCTGGCCGTTTAAGCGTATGGAAACCATTCAGCCTTACGATAAGGGTAATAACACCCTGGTGTATATGCACTTATGGGGTAATGACCCCGATGCCTTCTGGGGCAATTATGATTTTGCCCGTGCCATTAAACACGGCATGGATGATTTTCAGCTACCCTATAGCGGTGACTTTGGTTTTGTTAAAACCTGGTCCTACTGGCCCGTCACCCACATGGTGGCACCCAAGGAAAAAGCCCTAGCCTGTAAGGAATGCCACTCTAAAGACGGACGTCTGAAAGATCTGGAGGGTATGTATATTCCCGGCAGAGACACAAACCCCTGGGTTGAAAAAATTGGTATTTTTGCTGTACTGGCCACCTTACTCGGCGTCCTGGTACATGGCCTGATCCGTATACTGTTTAGCCGCAGGAGGAAAGCATCATGAGTTTACAAAAAGTTAAAGTTTTCAGCCGCTTTGAGCGGTTCTGGCACTGGACTCAGGCACTGCTGATAGTTACCCTGCTGTTCTCCGGCGCAGGCATCCATGGCTTTCACCAGCTGGTTGATTTTGAAACCATGGTATGGGTCCATGTCATTTCTGCACTGGGCTTAATGGTGCTGTGGACCTTTGCCATCTTCTGGCATCTGACCACCGGCAACTGGCGTCATTATGTGCCTACCAGCAACGGACTATTTAAAGTTCTGCGCTATTATGCCTGGGGTATTTTTCTGGGTGAAGATCACCCCTACCGCAAACGCTTCTGGCATAAGCATAATCCCCTGCAGGCACTGTCCTATCTGGCACTGAAATTGGTATTATTTCCCCTGTTATGGCTCACCGGTCTGGCTTACCTGCTGTACGGCTTCTGGGGACAGGGCGCCCTGACCAGCGGCTCCCTGGAATGGATTGCCACACTGCATACCATAGGCGCTTATGCCATGGCAGTATTTATTATTATCCATGTCTACCTGCTGACCACAGGACACTCCACCATTGAGCATATCAAGCCCATGATCACCGGCTATGATGAGGTGGATTTATCTGAAGCTGAAGAGGAGTACCTGGAACAGGACGAACCGGGTAGAATAATTAAAGACAAGTAGAAAGTAATGAGCGTGGGCAATTTGCCCACGCGAATGGTTTATTTAGGTTAAATTTCCAGATCTTCCAGAAATGCCTTATTCTGTTCATCCTTAGTGATATTAGGATCGGCATAATTCTGGTTATCCGGATCATCCAGTTCAATAAAATCCGTTTTTTCCATGGACATTTCTAGGCTGAAGGTTTTATGACTGCCGGTACGGAAAATCACACGTCTGGACTGGGGCCGTTCAATATTGGCATTAATGGATAAAACCAGTTCTTTATTAACCACCAGCATTTTCGGCTGGGTCTGGTTAATGGACAGCATCAACTGATGCTCCAGCTCACCCTGAAAATCGCCCACAACCTGGTTCATTAATTCCCCCAGCATATTACCCACATCATCAGAGGTATGCTGTTCAGAAATTTCATTAGGCTCTTCTCCGCTCTGATGAGTGAAGAAAGATGCTAATACTCACAAAACCTGTTGAAATATAAAGCTTCTGACAGTTTTATAAGCAATAGGTAATATGAGTATCAACATCTCACCCA
>JBHNNM010000309.1:0-3372 GCA_048563625.1 Gammaproteobacteria bacterium
AAATACTTCAGCAGGTGTTGAAAGTTGTTTGCCTGCAAATTGTTCTGCAGCTTTAATTACACTCTGGCAATTAAAGCGTAAAAAAGGATTGGTCTGTTTTTCCAGTTTTAATTAAAGAGGGGACAGTGGCTTTTCCGGCACTGCGCAGCTCTCTGGTATCTTTTATTCTTTTTAACAGTTCTGTGTTTTCAGGTTCTACCCGTTGGGCAAAAACCAGGTTGTCCTGGGTGTATTCATGGGCGGGGCCGAAAACCGGTATGTCAAACCGGGCCAGGCTTCTCCGGGATCCACAATAATAATCTGCTTTTCTGCCTGCTTTTCGGGTAAACCGTGAATAAACCAGATATAATTATCTTCAAATGCAGGAATTCGACTGACCTTTAACGACGGGCCGGATGACTTTTTTAATGAATTCATAACTTCATATTATGGCACAAATTTACCCAAAAAATGAATAAGCACAGGGACATATTCTTACCTTTTAACTGGAAAGATCCACAAAAAAGACCCAGACCCTGTGTTTTTGAACATCCCTGGCAAATGGTTCGTCAGTGGTATCAGACGGATCTGGGTCAGGCCTTTCTGCACAGTGAAAAACAGTCCCTGAACAAGTTACTGGAACAGATTTTTGGTTACAATTTATTACAATTAGGCTGTCTTGATGACAGCGGTTTAACCGCTTCTTCAAGAACCTCTTTTCAGTATGTCTGTGAACCTGCCGAATATTTAAACAGCAGTTTTAACCATCCAGGAAAACAGGTCAGCTATGTGGGCGAATTTCAGGATCTGTCTATACAAAGCCATTCTATTGATGCTGTTCTGTTACCCCATACCCTGGAATTTGAACCTGATCCGCACCAGATATTACGGGAAATTGAACGGGTTCTGGTGGCTGAAGGCAAGGTGGTGATCATGGGGTTTAATCCTTTCAGTCTCTGGGGGTTCTGGCACAAATACTGGGAGATTAGAAATCGGATTGCCAGTGATGCTAACCGTGAGAAAGTACCATTACCGTCCTGCGGCCATCTACTCAGTCAGAAACGATTACGGGACTGGTTAAAACTGCTGGGTTTTGATATACAATTGGTCAGTGAATATTTTTACCGGCCGCCGGTAAAAAATGCCTCCCAGTTAAAGAATCTGGAATTTATGGAAGTCGCGGGCAGGGCTTCACGCTTATTACCGGCCGGCGGCTATTTAATGGTGGCTACCAAACGGGTTTCCACATTAACGCCTATCCCTCAAAAATGGAAGTTTACCAAGGCTATTATTGGTTCAAATACCATTGAACCGGCCGGTTTTAAAGATGTGAGAAATAGTCGTGTCGACAGTAAAACTATCATATTAAAAGAAAACATTCTGAAAGAAAGCGAAGATTAAAAATCTATGGATAATAAAGTGTATATCTATACAGATGGAGCCTGTAAAGGCAATCCTGGCCCTGGCGGCTGGGGTGCTTTAATGAAATATAAGGATACGGAAAAAGAATTTTGCGGTGAAGAAACACAAACGACCAATAACCGTATGGAAATGAAAGCCGCAATTGAGGCACTATCCCAGTTAAAACGCCCCTGTGATGTGGTGCTGACCACCGATTCCCAGTATCTGCGTAAAGGGATCACAGAGTGGATAGATAACTGGAAAAAAAGAGGCTGGAAAACAGCGGCGAAAAAACCGGTTAAAAATGCTGATTTATGGCAGCAGCTGGATGAACTGGCCCAAAAGCATAATATTACCTGGAACTGGGTAAAAGGGCATTCGGGACATGCTGAAAATGAGCGTGCTGATGAACTGGCCAACCAGGGGATTGAATCGGCAGGAAAAGGATAAGGCTTAGATGAGACAAATTGTACTGGATACAGAAACCACGGGTCTGGAACCCTCTGCAGGACACCGGATCATTGAAATCGGTTGTGTTGAACTGGTCGAACGAAAACTGACCGGTAATACTTTTTATCAGTATATTAATCCGCAGAAGATAGTGGATGACGGAGCTATTGAAGTCCATGGTATCACTAATGAGTTTCTTGAAGATAAGCCTTATTTTGCAGATATTTATGATGACTTTCTAAAATTTGTTCAAGGTGCCGAACTGGTCATACATAATGCGCCTTTTGATGTCGGCTTTATTAATCATGAAATTGCTCTGCTGGAAAAGTCCTCTGGTCGTAGTCTGAAAAAAATTGAAGATTACTGCACCATTCTCGATACCCTGAAAATGGCCAGAGACATGCATCCCGGACAGAAAAACACTCTGGATGCATTATGTAAACGCTATTATATTGATAATAGTAATCGTGAACTGCACGGCGCATTGCTGGATTCCGAGATCCTGGCGGATGTTTATCTTGCCATGACAGGCGGTCAGACCCGCCTGACCTTAAGTGATTCAGATGAAGCAGGGCATGAAGAAACCATTCAGCGTTTATCTGCGGATCGTGAGCCACTGAAAATCCTTAGAGCCACAGAAGAAGAATTAATCAATCATGAGAACTATCTGGATATGATAGAGAAAAAATCGGGCGGGGAAGTGATCTGGAGAACTATTTAAGTTTCCCACGCTCCCATGTGGGAACCAGCAAAACTTATTTATAATCAGACCAGGATACCAGTTCCTGCTCATGGGCGCTGAGACCTAACTGATAATTACTGTCAGCCTTGCCATATATACCGATATAAATAACATCCGCTTCCTGGCTGTTCAGACGGCAGGTTTCTATACGTTTGCCTGACTTCCTGGGTGCGCAGATAAAATTATCTCTGGTAGGCTTCTTATTTTTTCCGACATACAGATCCAGATCATCTGAAATCTTGCGTAATTTAATGGTCAGCTTGGCGGGATTATCCAGTTCTACTTTGTAATACTGCCAGTTGTACTGGCTGATCTGATCTGATCAGTGATCTTGTCTTCAGGATAAATAGAATTAATGCTTTCTTCTGCATAAGTGATTGATACAGTAGCCAGAAAGATAAGTATTGTTGTTATATTGGCTCGTGCAGTTTTTGTCAGTGTTTTTTGTAATATCATGAGTATTTCCCCCTTACAAAAATTGTGATCGTGTTCACATATAACCTGAGTGTAGGTGGACGGGTAAATATAACCATGACATTTTGCGCAAAACTTATAACATTTTGTGCAAAACAGGATGAGGTGTAGAAAAATAGTGAATTTTTAATCCTTTAGAGCAATTACTTAGTCCGCCCTGAACAAATCATAGTGTATTGATTTATAAGGAAATGTTGCTGAATTACTGGCTCTTCTCCGCTCTGATGAGTGAAGAAAGATGCTAATACTCACAAAACCTGTTGAAATATAAAGCTTCTGACAGTTTTATAAGCAATAGGTAATATGAGTATCAACATCTCACCCAC
>JBHNNM010000310.1:0-3369 GCA_048563625.1 Gammaproteobacteria bacterium
GTGAGATGTTGATACTCATATTACCTATTGCTTATAAAACTGTCAGAAGCTTTATATTTCAACAGGTTTTGTGAGTATTAGCATCTTTCTTCACTCATCAGTGCGGAGAAGAGCCTAAAGAAATATTTCTTTCCCGCTTTAAAAGTTCATTTTTTTGAGAATTCCAATTATATGTCTTCATCTTATGAGATTAGCATAATGTGTGCCTTTTGTCATCATTCCAAATCCCACAAAAAAAAACGACAGTCCGGAAAGCCGCTGCAGCCGATATAATTTTGTCCAATGCGCTTGCCTTTAACTGCTTTGCGGATCTCTAGTGGTTTACCACATTGCGGGCAAGCTGAGCCGCTCTGGTATTTTACAGATGCAGAGAGTTTGGGTGATGGTGGTTGCCCGCCTTGCTTTAACTGACTGAGAATACTATTAAGCAGATCAATCTGCTGCTGTAAAAAGCCTTCAATATTATCTTCCCGGTTATTGGCCAGATCTTCTAACTGCTGTTCCCATTGTGCTGTTAACAGCGGATCCTTGATGCTTTCAGGGACTGAATCAATCAGCTTAAAGCCCAGTTCCGTGGCTTTAATGAGGTTTTTATCTTTTTGAATAAACTTGCGTTGCAGCAGGGTCTGAATAATATTGGCACGGGTGGCCTGGGTACCCAGACCGGCCGTCTCACGCAGAATTTTTTTCATGACCTTGTCAGTGACCTGACTGCCGATGGTTTCCATGGCACGGATCAGGGTGCCTTCGGTATAGTGTCTGGGTGCCTTGGTCTGTTTTTCCTTTAGTTCCAGTTGACTGCATAGCAGAGATTCTCCCCTAGATACGGCGGGCAGTTGCTGTTCTTTGTCCTGATTATTATAAGTCTCTCTGATCACCGCTTTCCAGCCAGTAATCCGGGTGATATTACCGCTGGCCTTAAACTGATCCTGGCTGATACTGACGATAATAATGCTCTGATCATATTCAAAATCCGGAAAAAACTGAGCCAGGTAGCGACGGCGGATTAAATCATAAATATTCTTTTCCCGCTCATTCAGCCGGCTGACAGGGGCGGCAGCCTGGGTGGGAATAATGGCATGGTGAGCGGTAATTTTTTTTTCATTCCAGACCCGGGACTGCTGTTGCTGATTGGCCTGTGCAATCAGCTCACAGACGCTGGGATCAGTTTTGCACATAGCCTGTAACACTGAGGATACATCTTTAAACTGGCTTAGGGGCAGGTATTCACAGTCACTTCGTGGATAACTGGTGAGTTTGTGCGTTTCATAAAGCGCCTGGGCAATATTTAGTACCTCCTGGGCACCATAGCCCCAGCGTCGGGAGGCTTCCTGCTGCAGGCCGGAAAGATTATACAGCAGCGGCGGCGGCTGTTTTTTACGCTGGGTCTGGCCCTTGCTGACCTGACCGTGCTGGTTTTCACAACGTTGTATCAGAGCCTCGGCGACGGCTTTATCAAAACAGTGGGTTTTACCTTTGGGATCAAACAGCCACTGAGTTTTTAATACTCCGTCACCGGCCTGGAAAAAAGCTTCCACATCATAATAGGTTTGCGGCGTAAACTGACTGATCTCCCGATCACGTTTAACTACGAGCGCCAGGGTAGGCGTCTGTACCCGCCCTACAGAAAGTACCTGTCGGTTATTGGCCTTAAGGGTAAATGCCCGGGTCAGGTTCATACCAATAAGCCAGTCTGCCCGGCTGCGGGCCAGGCCGGATCGATACAGGGGCAGGGTATTCTGGTTGCGTTTAAGGCTGTTAAAGGCTCTCTGTATGCTGACCTTGTCCAGGGCAGACAGCCACAGGCGCTGTATAGCTCCGTTATAATGCAGATATTCCAGTACTTCCCTGGCAATGGTTTCACCTTCCCGATCCGCATCGGTAGCAATCACTACGGATTGGCATTGTTTTAACAGGTTTTTTAATATCGTTAGCTGTTTAGCGGTAGAATTTTTAGTTTCCAGCTTCCACTGCTGAGGAATTATGGGCAGGTCATTTAAGGCCCAGCGTTTATAGCGCTTGTCATAAGCATCCGGGGGAGCCAGTTCCAGCAGGTGACCGATACACCAGGACACCAGTATGCCCTGTCCCTGCAGGTAGCCGTTGCGGCGCTGATGAGCACCTAGAAAGGCAGCAATATCACGGCCCTGAGAGGGTTTCTCACACAGGTACAGGGTATTGCCGGTAGTTTCGTGTCCCGCCAAAAAAATCTCCGTCTTGCTTTTAGGTAAGCTATGTTTCAAGATAGTCAAAGGTATGAAATTGTAACTTTAAACCATTAAAAAATCATAAATGATTAGTAACTACTTTCTATAAATTAAAGTAACTTAGAGTGAATGGCTACAGGTGCTGAATTTACAGGGTTTTGAAAACATGGATGTTTTCACAAAGCGATACATGGATGTACTTGAGCGCCCTTGGAAATTTAGCACCTGTAGACAGTCACGGTCAGGTACACTGAATAATTACAAAAATGATTACTAATGAGCCTTTATATTACCCGAATATTTGAACTGCTGTTTATGCCGCCGGGCCTGTTTATTACCCTGCTGCTGTTAACCATTCTGTTTATCAGACATGTGCGTATGGTTAAGCGGCTGTTGGTGATACAGATTATTATTATTTATGTGTTAAGTATTTCCACTACCACACACCATTTATACGGCCTGCTGGAAACTGTGCCGCCTTTACCTCAGGCGTCAATTAAAAAACTGGATAATGATGTCATTATAATTCTTGCAGGCGGGATACAGTCCAGGGCAAAGGAATATGATAATAAGCCGGATGTGGGCTATTTTACCTTACTGCGTCTACGTTATGGTGCCCGTCTGCAGAAACAGACCGGCTTACCGGTGATTGTGACCGGTGGTATAGAACGTAATGATATTACTGAAGCGGAATTAATGAAGCAGGTGTTACAGCAGGAGTTTAAGATCACCGCTGATATTTTTGTCGAACAGCAAAGCACCAGCACAATGGAAAATGCCCGTTTTTCTAAAGTGATAATGAGCCAGCATAATTTTACCCGGCCTCTGCTGGTGAGCAGTGCCTTTCATATGCCTAGGGCATTACTGGCCTTTAAGGCAGTATTTGACAATATTACTCCGGCACCTATGGGCTTTATGCACAGTGAAATTGATTATATTCCCGGGGATTTTATGCCCAATAGTAAGTCACTCTGGCAAAACTATCTGGCTCTGCATGAGTTGATTGGTTACGAGTGGTATAAGATAAGGTTATAAAGAAGGCCCTCACCCTGACCCTCTCCCTCCGGGCTGTATCTTGGTCACATCTTTTTACCAAGCAGGGGAACTTATTTGGGGTTCATGGATCAGATATCAAAACCATACAGGAAATTGGTATCATGAG
>JBHNNM010000311.1:0-3361 GCA_048563625.1 Gammaproteobacteria bacterium
AACACACTCACAATGCTTAACAGCATTAGCAAAAATACCAATAAGGAATATTTTTTCATTGTATTGATAAGATCCGTCCAAGATTAAAGCAAAAGACAAGCGCAGTACACAGTATGAGGAATTATACTATTGAGCTTGTAATTGATACCGATACGGTTGGGTTGAGATACTGAGCGCCTCAGGCACCAAAGTATTTTAATAACACACCTGCTGCTACCGTTGAACCAATAACCCCGGCCACATTCGGCCCCATGGCGTGCATCAGCAGAAAGTTATGCGGATTGGTTTCCAGACCGACTTTATTGGATACTCTGGCCGCCATGGGTACGGCAGACACACCTGCCGATCCAATGAGCGGATTGATGGCCTCTTTGGTAAAACGATGCATAATTTTGGCCATAATCACACCGCAGGCAGTACCCACGGCAAAGGCGGCAAACCCCAGCGGTAGAATTTTTAAAGTGTCCCACAGCAGAAACTGTTCGGCCTGCAGTTTTGAACCCACCGCCAGCCCCAGAAAGATAGTGACAATGTTAATCAGAGAATTCTGGGTGGTATTGCTTAACCGATCCACGACTCCGCTTTCACGCATTAAGGTTCCAAAACAGAACATACGCAGCAGGGGTGCGGCTTCCGGCAGGATCAGTCCCACCAGAATCAACAGCAGTAAGGGAAAGATGATTTTTTCAGTTTGAGACACTTCCCGTAACTGGGACATACTGCGCTGGCGTTCTTCTTTAGTCGTTAACAGGCGCATAATTGGCGGCTGAATCATGGGTACCAGAGCCATATAGGAATAGGCCGCCACGGCAATAGCACCGAGCAGATGAGGAGATAATTTACTGGTCAGATAAATAGCCGTCGGCCCGTCAGCACCACCGATAATGGCAATAGAGGCTGCTTCTTCACCGCTGAATCCCAGCATTAGGGCTCCAGCCAAGGTAGAAAAAATACCAAACTGGGCGGCACCGCCCAGCAGCAGGGTTTTAGGATAGGCCAGCAGGGGGCCAAAATCCGTCATGGCACCTACACCCATAAAAATCAGCAATGGAAATACCCCGCTGGACAGTCCTACCAGATAAAACAGGTATAAAATACCGTCACTGAAACTGTTCTGGGCAGCCAGTAACTTCAGTTTGTGATGCACAACTTCATCACCATTGTACACGGCATAAAATGCCTCATGGCAAAGCCGGCCTGATTGACAGTGCTCTGCAATGGGTTTTGGCAGCAGGCGATGCACATCATTAAGCAGCTGGGCTGATTTAATACCGCTGTACTGCTGAACCTCCGGCGGCAGATCCTTAAACTGAAGCGACTGTGCCTGTGTCTGGGTAAGCCCCTTATCGTCTATGTACTCTTCCAGCACCCGCTGCTCATACTTAAGTGCCTGATTAAAAGCTTGCAGGGCCGCAGGTTCAGACATCCAGGCACCGGGTATATTAGACAGAATGGCTCCAAAACCAATGGGCAATAATAATAAGGGCTCAAATTTTTTGCGAATAGCCAGAAATAGTAGTACCAGCCCCACCAGGATCATTACGGCCTGTCCCGGACTGATATTATAAATCCCGGAGCCTTCCCAGATACGGATAATATTTTCCATCAGGACGGACTATCCGTGTAATTTATTTTATACAGAGCATCACCAACACTGACCTTATCTCCTTCCGCAGCACAGATTTCTACAATAGTGCCATCTTTACCGGCGCGCAGTTCGGTTTCCATTTTCATGGCTTCCAGTACCAGGATCACATCGCCTTCCTGCACCGGCTGTCCTGATTTAACCAGCACCTTAACCACATTACCGCTTAAGGGGGCCGGAATAAGCTCACCGGCTGATAGTGCTTTGGCTCGTGCGGTATCGGGACTGGCAGCAGCCTGTGAAGCTGAAACAGCTCGTGATCTGGCCGCTACAGGTGTTTTAATATCACCACCTTCTGCGACTTCCACAACATAACTTTGTCCAGACACTGTAATAGTATAAACACTGCTTTGCTGGTCATTCTGACTACCGGAGGATGATTTATCCTGTTGTGTTTCATCCGCCTGCTCCGGTTTTTTCTCAAAGGCTGCAGGATTGCCACGATTTTCCAGAAACTTTAAACCCACCTGCGGGAACAGGGCATAGGTCAGAACATCATCAATCGGTTCTGCTGACAGCCTGATCTGTCGACCCTCGGCAATCTGTTTTAATTCCCGGGTTAGCTTTTCAACTTCCGGCTGCAGCATATCCGCCGGTCTAACCGTAATGGGCTGTTCACCTTCCAGTACCCGCTGTTGTAATTCCTTATTTACCGGCGCCGGAGTGGCTCCATATTCGCCTTTAAGCACTCCTGCGGTTTCACGGGTAATGGTTTTATAAGACTCACCGGACAGAATATTAATAACAGCCTGGGTGCCCACAATTTGAGAGGTGGGTGTCACTAGGGGGATAAAGCCCAGATCCTGTCGAACTTTTGGAATTTCTTCCAGCACCTGATCCAGTTTGTCGGCAGCGCCCTGCTCTCTGAGCTGGTTTTCCATATTAGTAAGCATACCGCCGGGTACCTGGGCCACCAGAATTCTGGAATCAATGCCTTTTAATGAACCTTCAAAGCGATGGTATTTTTTTCTGACATCCCGGAAATAAGCAGCAATTTTTTTTAGTTTAAGCAGATCCAGGCCCGTGTCACCAGGCTGATCCTGCATAATTGCCACCACAGATTCAGTAGTAGAGTGCCCATAAGTCGCACTCATGGACGATATGGAGGTATCCACATTATCCACTCCAGCTTCAATTGCCTTAATAATGCTAGCCGTAGATAATCCGGTAGTGGCATGGCAGTGCAGATGCACCGGAATGTCCAGCACCTTTTTCAGACCTGAAACCAGTTCATAAGCCGTGTAAGGCTTCAAAAGACCGGCCATATCCTTAATACAGATAGAATGTGCGCCCATATCCTGTAAACGCTGTGCCAGATCCAGCCACAGCTCAATGGTATGTACCGGACTGGTGGTATAGGACATGGCCTCCTGGGCATGTTTACCCAGAGCCACGACTGACTTGATGGCCGTGATAAAGTTTCGTGGATCGTTCATGGCATCAAAAACTCGGAACACATCAATACCGTTAACTGCGGCCCGCTCCACAAACTTTTCTACCACATCGTCCGCATAATGACGATAACCCAGAATATTCTGCCCCCCTGAATAACATCTGTTGAGGGGTTTTAGGCATAACTTCCTTGATTTTTCTGATCCGCTCCCAGGGATCTTCACCCAGATAACGGATACAGGCATCAAAGGTTGCCCCGCCCCAGGACTCCATTGACCAGTAACCGATTTCATCCAGTTGTTCGGCAACAGGCAGCATATCATC
>JBHNNM010000312.1:0-3355 GCA_048563625.1 Gammaproteobacteria bacterium
CTTAACACTTAACACTTAACACTTAACACTTAACACTTATTATAATGCCATCAATACCTCATTCCATAATTCAATCCCAAGTAAGCCAGGCACTGGCTGAAGATATCGGTTCAGGCGATCTGACCGCCGAATTAATTCCACAGGATAATCAGGCTACGGCCCATCTTATCTGTCGTGAACCTGCTGTATTATGTGGCTGTGACTGGTTTAATGAAGTGTTCAGCCAACTGGATGACTCCATTACTATTCAATGGTATGCCAATGATGGCGACAGCATAAGCAATGAGCAGCGGATCTGTACCATTAGCGGCCATGCACGCCATATTCTAACCGGTGAACGCAGCGCCATGAATTTTCTGCAGACGCTGTCCGGTACTGCCACGTCCACGCAACAATATGTCAGACAGCTGGGCAGTACCTCTGTTAAATTGCTGGATACCCGAAAAACCATTCCCGGACTCAGGGAGGCACAGAAATACGCCGTAAAATGCGGTGGAGCCTATAACCACCGTCACGGTTTATTTGACGGGGTACTGATTAAAGAAAATCATATTATGGCGGCAGGTTCCATTACGCATGCCGTAGCGAATGCCCGTAAGACTATTCCTCACACGCTGAAAATTGAAGTGGAGGTGGAAACACTGGAAGAAGTCACCGAAGCACTTAATGCCGGCGCCGATATTTTATTACTGGATAATATGGATAATACTCAGCTGGAGCAGGCTATAGAGCTTAATCATGGCCGTGCGCTGTTGGAAGTATCAGGGAATATTACGATGGAACGGCTGAAAGAATTGAGCCGACTGGCGATTGATTTTATTTCAACCGGGGCGATTACTAAACATATAAAAGCGGTGGATTTTTCACTCCGGTTTGAAACATAAATAATTAAGAATAAGTAAAAAAGGAATTTATGACAAACCTGAAAAGTAACTTAAAGGATCCATTACCTGAATACCATGTTGATCATAGGGCCGTTTCAATCCGGCAACAATTTGTGTGGCCTTCCTTGGTTTTAGTTTCTGTGCATAATATAGTAGAGATTTTGATAATGAGTCCTCATTAAATTTAACTTCTATCAATTCCTCAAGCTGGTTATCCTTAATAATAGCAAAATCTACCTCACGTCCCTCTTTATCCCTGATATAGCAGAGCTGGTAACGATAACCATCTCTGTCTTCTAAAAACTGTAATCTTTTTAACAATCCAGCGGCAACAAGGTTTTCAAAAGCAGCCCCATCATCGCCTAATACATCCGCATTATCATAAAAATAAATTTTTGCAGGTTTATGGATCAGCCGTGGCAGATTTTTTGTATAGGATTTAATACTGAAAACCAGATACATTCGCTGTAAAAATTCTATCTAGTTTTTTATTGTTTGGGAAGCTACCTGAATATCTTGTGCCAGATTAGCAATTACAACAAGCCCTCCAACACGACTTCTTAGCAAATCCAGCAACAGACTTAGCTGAGAAATATTATGAATATTTTCCAAATCCCGTACATCTTCTCTTAAGACTCGGTCAAATCGCTCTCTTCACCAACGCCGGGCCTGACGTTCATCCGCTTCAATAAAAGGCTCTGGAAAACCACCTACAGTCATTAAGCGTTTGAACGCTTCCTGTTTATTAATATGCTCTGGATACTAATCTAAAGAGAATGGATGTAAACGCCAGTAATGATACCGCCCCAATAGAGAATCTCCACCCCGGCGATAAATATCCAGACGGGCAGAACCGGTCACAAGAAAGTTATGCAACTCAGATTCGACATCGTATAGCCCTTTTATCCAGTTCTTCCAGCGCGGATATTTATGCAATTCATCAAACACCAGTAACTTGTCAGCCGCAGACCATTTTTTAAGCAGAATATCCTGACGATCTTCATCATAATCCCAGTTAAAATAACGACCCGGCATTTTTTGTTCTTGTAACAACGCTTTTACCAGTGTCGTTTTACCAACCTGACGTGGCCCACCGATAAAAACCATTTTATTTTTTAGGTCTTCAAGAATGTATGGACTAATATATCGCATATACGGCTATTTTAAACCGTACTTCAAATTAGTCAAGGCTATTTTATAATACACTTAAAAATAGCCATGCATTATATTGCTGTACTTAAATCGATTTGTCGGCTGTTTTCTACCAAGCGTTCTTCTGTGAGTGCATAAGGAGCTGGATCGAGGATGGGTTGTTGTTCCAGTAGTTGATCCACCAGTAACTGGCAGGATGCCAGGCCAATGACTACGCCGTTTCTGAAATGCCCGGCATTGAGATAAAGGTTTTCCAGTTGCGGGTGCTCACCAATATAAGGTACACCATCGACTGAACCGGGACGCAGACCGGCCCATTGTTTTTCTATCGGATAATCAGCCAGTGCCGGTATAATGCGACGGGCTTCCTGTGCCAGTTCCTGCAGGACCGACTCTGTAGTGGTTTTATCAAAATCTTCAAATTCCAGGGTACTGCCCATCACAACCCGGCCATCTTTACGAGGTATTACATAACGACCCTTGCTTAGTACAATACGGCGTACCACGCCAGGCTCTGCCTTAAAGACTATCATCTGCCCTTTTACTGGTGCAATTTTTGGCGTTTTCAGCCATTTTTCCAGCAATTGCGCACTCCATGCGCCACCGGCTAATACCACCTTGTCGGCATAAAACCGGCCTTTATTGGTGACCACACCTTTAATGCCCTGACTTTCAGAAATAAATGATTCAGCCCGGGTCTGCTGTTCTATTCTTACCCCCAGCTTTATTAAATCATCTCTTAAGGCTCTGACCAGACGGGGGTTTCGTACCTGTCCTATAGTAGGGGTAAACCAGCCCTGCTGGTAGTTATTATCCAGGCCCGGTTCAACCGCTTTCAGCTCATCACCGGTCAGATTTTTAAACTCATAAGCAAAGCGCTGTTCCCAGTCAATAGCCTGCTGCAGTTCATCTTCAATATCAAGATAGAGCAGACCACTTTGAATATACTCAGGATCTATACCTGAATTATGGTGAATGTCCTGCAGGACAGCAGGATAGTATTTCTGGCCCCATTGAGCCAGCCTGGTAACCGGGTCAGAATAACGCCAGGGGTATAAGGGTGAAATAATACCGCCGCCGGCCCAGGAAGATTCCTTGCCGGCATAGCCCTGTTCAATAATGGTGACTGAAACACCGGATTTTATTAATAAACGCACCGTCAGCATGCCGATAATACCGGCACCGATAATAAGAACTCTTTTCATCAAGAGCAAAAGCCTTTAAATAATTTAAAATGTAGTAGTTCCGACCTGATCTGACAGTCCTCCCGTTTTGAAGGTGTCTGTCAGATTAAACCTGAGCTAAATTTTTTTCAGCCC
>JBHNNM010000313.1:0-3348 GCA_048563625.1 Gammaproteobacteria bacterium
ACACCCATAGAAACATTAACTGATGGGAAATCAGTCCGGGCTGAAAAAAATTTAGCTCAGGTTTAATCTGACAGACACCTTCAAAACGGGAGGACTGTCAGATCAGGTCGGAACTACTACAGCTAAGAGATTACCTACCCGATCTGTATTGGCTATCCAGAGATCGAATACAGCAAGCTTGGCCGCTTCTATTGGGTGACTTTGTTTAAATTGCTCAAGATTTGAAAAATCTATTTTTTGCAGTGGGTTTGCCACTTCTGAAATAGCCAGTGATGCGTGCATTAAACCGGTAGCATGTGGCACCAATACTCCGACAGCCACATTTATTCCTACAAGTGCGGCAAGCCTGGCAGCTACATACTCACAATACACTTGGGCAGGAGCGCCGGGGGTATCCCTTTTGATGACGGCCTCAATATCACCGTAACAGGCACCGGTACTGGAAATATCTTCATTAATTTGTTGAGTGCGCCATCTTAAGTTATAAGTTAAAAATCCCATGACTTCACATTGTTCCAGGGTGTTCAACACCCCAGTCCTCAGCAAATAATTCAGCCTGCTCTAAAACCAGTTCAATGGCTTCAGGTTGGTTGTCTGGTGGGTAACGATATTTTGCCAAGAGAACCTTAATCAACATACGCATCCGTGCTCTGGCAGAATTTCTCTTCTGCCAGTCGATTGTTGCTGATTTTCGCATTTTATCGGTTAACTCGTGAGCCAGCGCTTTTAAAATAGGATCGCCCATCTCTTTAACAGCAGATTCATTTTCACAAAGCGCCTGGTAAAAGGCATATTCATCCTCACTCATACCTTCAGGCGGTTTGGCCTCACTGATTTCTTTTGCTAAAGCCAGCAATTCTTTAATAACCTGTGCTGTGCTTATGCCTCGGTTACTGTATTTTGTTATGGCATCTTGTAGTCGGTCTGTAAATTTTTTAGCCTGATGAGCATTTTTACGGCTGCGGGATTTTACCTCATCACTGATTAATCTTTGTAAAAGCTCTGCGGCCAGATTTTGAGTTGGCATTTGTGAAATTTGATTTAGAAAACCTTCATCCAGGACGCTGATATCAGGCTTATCAAGTCCCAGAGTGCCAAAGATGTCTTTAACCCCTTCAACCAGCACTCCTTTCGCCACCAGTTGCCGTAAGGCCGCTTCTTTTTCAATGCGGGACTTACCAACCCCGGCCCTGGTTAATTTGATAAGAGAGGCTCTCACGGCCTGAAAAACGCTATTTCATCACGAAGGGCAATGGCTTCTGGCTGTGTTCCGGCTAATGCCTGAGATTTTGTTAACTTTGCAACCTGATCCAAATAATCCTTGATACCGATATTACGTCCGTTTTTGTCAGTTTTGGGATTAAGTTTGGTTATGTGTTCCATCGCCGGAGCAAGAAGTGATAATGCTCTTTGTGGTTCATCAAATCCACTGTAGTCAAAATCATGGAAAAACTCTTTTCGGATCACATCCATTGTATCTTTCAGGATGGTTAGTGCCTGGCCCGTAATATCTACGGGTGGCTTTTTGGCTCCTGTATCATGGGTATAGCTTTTTATTGCTTTTTTAAGTTCTTCACCAATACCTATGTAATCAACGACCAAACCTCCGGGGTTGTCCTTCCATATCCGGTTAGTCCGGGCTATTGCCTGCATAAGCCCATGGCCTTGCATGGGTTTATCAATATAAAGAGTATGAACGGGTGGGGCATCAAAACCCGTTAGCCACATATCACGCACTATCACCAACTCAAGCTCATCATCCTCGTCCTTAAAGCGTTTTTTCAGTAATTTTCTATCTTTTTTGTCTGTTTGGTGTGGTCTAAAATGCGGGGGATCGGAGGCTTTGTTGCCGGTCATTACAACTTTAATTTTTCCCTTGTTTAAATCCTCATCTTTCCACTCTGGTCGCAGGTTGGTAATTTCATCAAATAATTTGACTGCAGCCTCCCGTGAAATTGAAACAATCATTGGCTTTCCGTCCATTGATTGCTTGCGTGTTTCCCAGTGCTCAACCAGATCGCTCGCCAGTTTTTTTAAACGGCCATCTGCCATGGCAAGTGCTTCAAGCCGGGTTAACCTGCTCGTTGTTCGATTTATGGAGTCTGTATCATCATCTTCAGTGGCTTCGGCAAATTCATCCATTAAAGCCTGTTTTTCTGCTTCATTAAATTTAAGTTCTATGATCCGGGATTCATAATGCACGGGAACAACGGCTTTATCCTTTTGGGCAGCCATCATGTCGTAAATATCAACGTAAGTACCAAAAACAGACTGGGTATCTCTGTCGTCCAGTGAAACATTTTGCCAGTCCGTACTTGGTCTGGCCGGTCGTATCATCCAGCTTTGCTTTGAATCCATATTGGGTACGATGTGCCTCATCGGCTATAACAATCACATTACTCCGGTCGCATAATGCTTCAATGTGGGTAACCCCTTTTTCAGGAGCAAATTTATTAATGGTTGTGAAAAAAATACCGCCTGCTTCAACTGAAGATAATTTTTCTTTTAATTCTGCCCGGTTCTGAACCTGAACCGGGGTTGCTCGTAAAGACTTTTCACAAGCTGAAAATGTGCCATATAACTGACCATCCAGATCGTTCCGATCTGTTACAACAACGAAGGTGGGGTTTTCAAATTCTGGTTTTTCACGGATTGCCATGACATAGAAAATAGCAAGAAGCGATTTACCTGATCCCTAGGTAAACCAGATAACACCACCTTTACCGTCTTTTTTGTGCATATAGGCATCTAAAGCACGGTTGACCGCCTTCAGAACCCCATGATATTGGTGCCACTGAGCTATAATCTTTGCCGAAGTAGCCCCATCCTGGGTAACGTATAAAACAAAATTTTTCAGAAAATTTAAAAGTATTTCTGGAGCAAGCAATCCTCTGACAAGGACTTCCAGCTCCAACATGCCTTCAGGAGCCTTTTCATTATCAATTAAGCGCCAGGGAGAGTATCTACCAAAATCTGCGGTTAACGAGCCATAACGTCCCACAGTACCATCTGAGATGATATTAAAAAGGTTGTAGATAAATAATTGCTGTATATCATCTTTGTAAGTTTCGATTTGATTGTATGCGCTTTCAATATCAGCACTAATATCAGAAGGATTTTTGAGTTCTATAACGATAACAGGCAGGCCGTTAATAAAAATAACAATATCTGGCCGGCGTATTTTTTCACCGTGAACTGTGAATTGTTGTACAGCTAAAAAGTCATTGTTCATAGGTATGATCTTTAGGAATTGAAATGAAGCCAATTTGATGATCAAATAGTTGTTATTCAGGCAATTATTCATCAACAAAAAGGCTTCAAATGAAAAGTACCACATTATCAAAAAAA
>JBHNNM010000314.1:0-3336 GCA_048563625.1 Gammaproteobacteria bacterium
ATCACTTATAAAACACATTCAAAGGATGTTAAAATTAGCCAATCAAATCTTCAAGGTTTTATTTTACCATAACTAATTGTATTTTATGGTAATAAATATTACCGGCCAAGCACTAGGTATGATCACCCCGCCCGTCGGGCTTAATTTATTTGTGACCTCAGGGATCACCGGAATGAGCATGATTGAAGTGATAAAAGCCACCTATCCCTGGCTGTTATTACTGCTTAGCTTCCTGATGATTATTACCTATATTCCTGAGCTATCCATTTTTCTGCCCAATTTATTAATGGGGCCGGAAACTGTCAATATGTAGCTGGTTAATAAAACAAACAACAGGAATAAGACAATGAAATTAATCCACCCAATGCTGTTCAGCTTTTTTACCGGACTGATTCTCTCAGTACCCGCTTATGCAGAGGATGATTTAATGGTCAGCTCCAGAAACCTGACCTTATCTACAGCCATAAAAATTGCCCAGGCAGCTATTGTAGAATGTACAAAAAAAGGCATTCAGATTGGTGTTACAGTCGTTGACCGGCAAGGGGTTGTACAGGTTACCCTGCGTGATACCATTGCGGCTCCCATCACCCTGCCTATCAGTAAAGGCAAAGCTTTTACTGCGGTTAATTTTAATGCACCACATCGGCCCTTGGAGACAGAGCTAATGGCCCCATTGGCCGTGCTCCCGGTATTATTATGTCTGCCGGGGGTTTACCTATCCAGGCAGGCGGCTCATTACTCGGGGGTATAGGTGTCAGTGGCGCACCTTCTGGAAAAACAGACGAACAATGTGCTCAGGCAGGAATTAAGGCAGTACTTGATGATCTTGAAATGTCCATGTAAAAATTACATGTTGACCTGAGATAAAAATTGTTTGGGAAAGTTTAAAAATTTCTAGATATAGAAAGAAGCTGAAAAATAATGGCGAAGAGGGGGGGATTCGAACCCCCGAAACCTTTCGGTTTACACACTTTCCAGGCGTGCGCCTTCGACCACTCGGCCACCTCTTCACGAATTAAGTCGGGCAGAATAAACTACTTGGGGTATAAAATCAAGGATATTGTTATTTTTTTGCTTCCAGAAGTTCCCAGCGTTTATAGGTATTTTCCAGTTCCCTGTTAAGGCCTTCCAGTTCCGCCAGTTTTTTATTAATAAAAAACTTTTCCTGCTGGTAAAAGTCAGGCTCAGCTATTTCGGCTTCTATTTCTGTCTGTTGTTCTTCCAGCTGCTCGATTTTAGCCGGCAGTTTTTCGAGTTCCTTCTGTTCGCTAAAGGTAAGTTTGGCAACAGTATTATTATTGCCTGATGCCTTTGGTTCTTTATCAGACTTTATTTTTTGCTGCTGTGGTTTTTTGCCAGAATCTTTGCTGTCCACTGGTTCTTTGCGCTGTCTGAGCCAGTCGTCATAACCGCCGACGTATTCATTTAGTTCCCCGTTTTCAAACACCAGGGAACTGGTGATCACATTATTTAAAAAAGCGCGGTCATGGCTGACAATAATCAGGGTACCCTGGTATTCCATTAACAGGGATTCCAGCAGTTCCAGGGTGTCGCTGTCCAGATCATTGGTTGGTTCATCCAGTACCATTAGATTGGCCGGTTTAGTAAACAGCTTGGCCAGCAGCAGGCGGTTACGTTCACCGCCTGATAAGGCGCGAACAGGCACTTTGGCCCGCTGCGAGGAAAACAGAAAATCCCTTAAATAACTGTACACATGACGATCCCGACCGTTAATGGACACATATTCCCTGCCCTGCCCTATATTTTCCAGAATACTTTTATCTTCATCCAACTGATCACGCAGCTGGTCAAAATAAGCAATTTCCAGCTTAGTGCCGAGTTTAACGGTACCGCTGTGCGGTGCAAGTTTTCCAAGCAGTAAATTTAACAGAGTCGTTTTACCCACCCCATTAGGGCCGATAATCCCGATGCGGTCACCGCGTAAAATCAGGGTTGAAAAATCTTTAACAAGGTAATGATTTTCATATTTAAAGCTAATGTTCTCCACTTCAATAACCAGCTTTCCGGATTTTTTCTGATCATCCACTTCCAGTCTGGCTTTGCCCTGCAGATTTCTACGCTGACTGCGTTCGTCCCGCATGGCCTTAAGGGCTCTTACCCGACCTTCATTACGGGTACGACGGGCTTTAATGCCCTGACGGATCCAGACTTCTTCTTCCGCCAGCTTTTTATCAAACAGTTCATTGGCTTTGGCTTCCGCATGCAGCAGTTCTTCCTTGCGGCGTAAATAGGTCTGGTAATCACAGGGAAAGGACACCAGCTTGCCTCGATCTAGCTCCAGAATACGGGTGGCCACATTTTGCAGGAATATCCGGTCATGGGTAATAAACAATACACAGCCACTGTAACTTTTAAGAAAATTTTCCAGCCAGAGAATGGATTCTATATCCAGGTGGTTGGTCGGCTCATCCAGCATCAGAATATCCGGCTCATTAGCCAGGGCTTTAGCCAGCATAACCCGGCGTTTTAAACCGCCGGACATATTTTCAATTAAATCATCCCCATTAAGCTGTAGACGGGAAATGGTTTCTTCCACTCTCTGCACCATAGACCAGCCATTAATCGCTTCCAGATCATGCTGAATGGTTTCCATTTTTTTTAAAGCCTGCTCATCTCCCTGACTGACTTCATGCAGCACATGGTGATAATCCTGTAATAACTGTGCCGCATTGCCCATACCAGAACTGACAATATCAAACACACTACCGGTTGCTTCATGGGGAACTTCCTGAGACAGCGACGCCACCACCAGGCCGTCTTTCTTACGAATATCCCCTTCATCCGGCTGCATTTCACCCTGAATTAAACGCATTAAGGTGGTTTTACCCGTACCATTACGCCCAATCAGACAGACTCTCTCCCCTCTGTCCAGGGAAAAACTGGCATGATCCAGCAGCACATGGGTACCAAAGGCCAGGCTAAGATCATCAATGGAAAAAATGGACATAAATATCAGGCTCAATCAGGATAAATTTAAAGGGGGTTATTATACCTAAACTTTCTATAACTGTTCAGAATAATTAAGAATATCGTAGAGTGACTGGTTGCAGGTACTGTATTTACGGGGTTTTGAAAACATGGATGTTTTCACAAAGCGATACACGGACGTACTTGAGCGCCCCCGGAAATACAGTACCTGCAACCAGTCACGATCCGTTTATACATCTGTTTATAAAAAAGATATACAACTTTCTTTATCTAAAGTTTAGAGTTTCAGCTCCCCCAAAAAAGGAGAATCATTTAAAAAACATTGATTACCTCAGTTAACCGATAGCCCGTAACAGGAACCGGGTATCCCTTGCTGAAGCCGCCGTG
>JBHNNM010000315.1:0-3316 GCA_048563625.1 Gammaproteobacteria bacterium
GATAGTTCTTGGCATGGTAAGTGTTCTTGTATGTTGATTTTTCACAAAACCATTATACTTGTTTAACAAATACCATGCTGCCTATTTTTTAACCACAAAAGATCAACAGCCCCTAGTATTTGCTAAGATTATGGTTTTTTTTAAACGGTTTTGTTATAAACTTGATATTTATCAATTTAATCAGGCATAAGTAGTTCGCTATGAGTGAGACGGAGCTGGATCTGGAGGTAAAGACGCCTCGCAAGAAAACACGGCAGAATAAGATTGTTGATATTCTGGCCACAAAAGTTGCCTGTAAAGAGTGTTCTTTACATCAGCTGTGTCTCCCCAGCTCCATTGACGGTAGTGATCTGGAAAAACTGGATAATATTATCGAACGCAAACGTCCCCTGAAACGTAATGATCATCTGTTTCAGGTCGGCAGTCAGTTTACTTCCATTTATGTGGTTCGCTCCGGTTCTCTTAAAACCTATTCGCCTACAGTAGACGGCCAGGAACAGGTGACCGGTTTTCATCTGCCCGGTGAATTATTAGGTCTGGATGCGATTGGCAAGGGGATGCATCCCTATGCAGCCAAAGCTCTGGAAACCACCAGTGTCTGTGAAGTGCCTTTTGAAAATCTTGAGCTTCTGGCACAGGAACTTCCTACCCTGCAGCATCAGCTGCTGCGTTTAATGAGTAAAGAGATTTTTGATGATCAGGAACTCATGCTGCTGCTGGGTAAAAAGACGGCTGAGGCTCGTCTGTCGGCCTTTTTGCTGAGTATTTCCCTGCGTTTTAAACAACGCGGTTTTTCTTCTTCTGAATTTTATCTCAGCATGTCGCGTAATGATATTGCCAATTATCTTGGTCTGGCTGTGGAGACCGTCAGCCGTATGTTTACCCGTTTCCAGGAAGACGGGATCATTGATGCTGAACGCAAACATATTGCCATTAATGACCGGGAATCCATGCAGCAGATTGCCGGTATTAATGAGTGTTGTGAAGATATTGCAGCTGAAGAGACGCAAAAAACGCTTTAAGATCGACCCCCCACTTAAAAAATCACAAATCCGCCATAATTTTCTGCAGATAGGTTTTTACCGTATCCGGTTCAAACGGCTTCCTGAAAAGAGGTAATACCCATTTTACTGAGCACTCTGCGAATGTATTTACGAGCCATGGCACTGTCATCCAGCCATTGCTCCTTTAAATGTAGGAGCTGAGAAAAAGGAGGATTATGGCTGGTAATATTTACGGATAATATCCAGAAGTTGTTCCGGACTGATGGGCTTGGTCACAAAATCATCCATGCCGATTTCCATGCAGGCCTTGCGATCATCCACGGTGGCATTGGCTGTCAGGGCAATAATGGGAATATGCTGACCTTCCGGTTCCTGCTGACGCCAGAGCCGGGTGGCTTCCAGGCCGTTCATTTCCGGCATACGCATATCCATAAAAACCAGGTCAAAAGAGTTTTCATTCAGGGCATCTACGGCCTGTGCGCCATCTTCAACCCGGATGACTTCATGGCCGGCATCCTGCAGGAAGCTGCTGAGCACCATGGCATTAATATCTTCATCTTCGGCAATTAATATTTTCAGGACGGTTTCCATGGGCTTGTTTAACTTATCCTTGCTAATGGGTGATGTTTCAGGTGAGAGAAGTTTAATTAAGGTATCACCCAGGCGTTCAAAATTAATGGGCTTGGTCACATAGGCATCAAAATAATCATTACCCAGTTCCTGTGCCCGGGCACGTTGACCCAAGTAGCCCAGGAATACTTTTTTGGCCCTGGCACCGGAAACACATTCAATACGGGAAATCTGGCTGGCCAGTTTAATAGGCAGTTTGTGGCTGGCATCGTCGGATAAAATAACCAGGTCACAGTTACGGTATTGCGCCCTAGAGTGCTCCATGCCGTTGAGCAGTTCCTGATCAGAATGATACCGGGTAATATTCAGACCAAAGTAATTACAATAACGCTGGATCACTTCGTAGTTAGAATCATTGACCACCAGAACATCGGCGTTTTTACCCTTCAGGCGTTGCCTGTAGCGTTCCTAGATATTGCCGGCTTCTTTTATGGGCAGAGTCAGGGTAAACCAGAAATGGCTGCCTTTGCCGGGTTCACTGCTCAGGCCGATTTCACCGCCCATAAATTCCACTAACTGCTTGGAAATGGTAGTACCCAGACCGGTACCGCCAAAACGATGGGGGGAAGTAGAATCCGCCTGGGTAAAACTATCGAAAATTTTCTGCTGCAACTCTTTGCTGATGCCAATGCCGGTATCGATAATATCAAAACGCAGGCTGACCTGCTGGTCACTGGACTGATCAGCTATACGGGTAACATTAAGAGACACCTCGCCCTGATCCGTAAATTTAATGGCATTGCCGACCAGATTGAATAAAATCTGGCGGATGCGTTGACTGTCTCCAATAACATAGGCCGGCAACTCAGGATCAATATAAACAATAAAGTCCAGATTATGGTATTCAGCATTGGGGGAAAGTACCGCCAGTACTTCGTTAATGGTCTGGTGCAGATCAAAACCGGACCGGGTCAGTTCCAGCTTATTGGCTTCAATTTTGGAAAAGTCCAGAATATCGTCAATCAGGGCATGCAGAGATTTGGAGGCATCCAGCAGAGCCCGGGTATATTCCTGCTGTTCCTTACTTTGCTGAGTGTTCTGTAAAAGGTGAGCCGTGCCGATAATACCGCTCATGGGGGTGCGAATTTCATGGCTCATGGTAGCCAGGAAACTGCTTTTGGCCCGGGTTGCCTGTTCGGCGGCTCTTTTGGCTTTATGCAGCTGTTTGATCATGGAATACAGATACAGTGGCATGAGTACCAGTACAAAAATCTGTGCAGATGAGCTTAAGCGATTTTCAACCCAGTCATTATCCAGGTACAGGACGACATTGTATTCCAGCATAACAAAGATGACGGCGGTTAATAAATAACTCAGGCCGTAACGGGTGCCGTAAGCAATATAGAGCCAGATATATATGAGGATAAATTCACTGCCTGCTCCTCCGGTCAGGAATGCGACATAGGATGTACAGGAAACATCAAAAAACAGGGTTAAATAGCGTCTAAAATGAGATTCGGGGTTACGAAAAAGATCCAGTGTCAGTAAAATAGTCATGCTAAAATAAAAAGCGGCAAAATTGACAAAGGTGGTATGAGAAATATCAAACTCACCCCGGACCGTACCTAACCAGATATATAACGACAGGAACAGCCCCAGGCTAAGGCGCACCATGGCCGAGTAAAACTCTTTGCCCTGCTTGACGATTGAAAAAGGATAAAGTTTCATTAATTCCATTTTAT
>JBHNNM010000316.1:0-3313 GCA_048563625.1 Gammaproteobacteria bacterium
TGAAATTGTCCGGAAGTGTTTTCAATGTGGACAGAGATGTGTTTCTTATCTGTTGCTATGTATGCCCCCAACATTCCCCGTATTACAGGGACAAAGACTTCAAGTGCGGTTTACAACTGGTGGAGGAATGCATTATGTACGTAAACGAGAAATATGACTGCCCTTATGTTTTTGTTTGTGGGGACTTGAATTCTCGCACTGCCGATAGAAACAACTATTGCAATAATGATGTCCCCGATGAAAATTCAGACAGTGAATCTGAAGGCGGGGGTAGGAAGTCCATGGACAAAACAGTGAACACTTTTGGGGCAGAACTGCTTGACATGTGTTACATTCACAAAATGCGAATTTTGAACGGGGATTGCGATGGTGACAGGGAGGGAGAGTTCACGTTTGTGTCACACAGTGGGTCCAGTGTGAATGACTATTTTCTTGTGTCCTTGGACTTCCCCGAGTCAAAAATAGTGCAGGTTCATGTTTCTCCACGTGTTGAATCGCAGCACATGCCGGTGTCGCTCACTCTAAACACGGCGCGCCAACACGGAGCACGTGCAACTGCTGACCAAGCCACTGTAGTCACAAAACTCGTCTGGCAAGACAATCTGACACGAACATTCCAAAACAATGTCAGGTCAAATGTGTTTACAAATACTCTGGAGGAGGCGACTGAACAGATTGCACGTGATCCGAACAAGGCGCTTGACATATTTGTGTCTCTTTTGCTGAACGCTGCTGAGCCAATGAAGAAAACGTTTTTTAACCGAAAGGGAAAAAAGCAAGGGGCTCCATGGTTTGATAGTGAATGTAGGCAGTCCAAACAAAGTGTGAAACGATTGTTGAGACGATGGAAAAGAAGCAAGGGTGGTATCGATAGGGTTACTTATGTAACAGAGCGGACAAAACACCATAGTTTGCTCCAAAAGAAAAAAAGGGAATACGAAGAAAACAAGTGTGAAGGCTTGACGAAAAATCTTCGGGACCAGCAGTCGTTCTGGAAAGCAGTCAAGAGTATAAACAGGGGGGCGGGCAGAGGCAACGATATTTCCTCAGAGGAGTGGTTAGCACACTTTAAGTCAGTTTTTGGTACAAGCTCGTGTGAGGATAATCTTTCTGAAAACACAAGTGAGGTTGATAATGATGATGATGATACACATGCCTCTGAGTATGACTCAGAACTGAACCAGGATATTAGGGAAGACGAGGTACGGGCAGCGATAAAAAACCTTAAGAATGGCAAGTCACCAGGTCCAGATTGTGTGTTGGGCGAGCTCTTGAAAAACTCGCAGGAAACTGTAGTCCCTTTCTTGACAAGCTATTTTAATCACCTGTTTAACAACAGCCTCTTCCCGGAACAGTGGTCAAAAGCGCTACTGGTCCCCATACACAAAAAGGGAAGCATTAACGACCCGGATAATTACCGTGGCATATCCCTACTTAGTATTTTGAGTAAGTGTTATACATTTATATTAAATAAGCGACTCGAAGTGTGGGCAGAAAGTCAGGGGAAGCTGGTAGAAGAGCAGGGTGGTTTCAGGAAGGGACGGTCAACTGTGGACCACATTTTTGTTATGATTTCGATGGTAGAAAAGGCCCTGGCAAAATCAAAAGGGAAGCTGTATGTCGCTTTTGTGGATTTCCGTAAAGCATACGATTCCGTGAACAGGAACATATTGTGGGATGTTTTACGAAGGGCGGGGGCGAGGGGAAAGATGCTAAGGGCACTGAGAGCAATGTACAGCACTGTTGTGGCTTCTGTCAGAGTGGAAGCTGGCTGTACGACAGAAGAGTTCTCCTGCCCTGTCGGGCTCAAGCAGGGGGAGTGTAGCAGCCCATTATTGTTCTCCTTCTTCATTAACGAGCTGGCCACAACCGTAAGGGATAAGGGTACTCACGGGGTTCAGTTTGTTCAGGGCATGGCAGAAGTTTTCTTATTGCTGTTTGCAGATGATGTGGCGCTGGTGTCCTTAACACCAGGGGGTCTGCAAAACCAGCTAAATAACCTCAAGGCCGAAGCAGATAGACTAAAACTGGAAGTAAACCTGGCAAAAACCAGCATCATAGTGTTTAGAAAAGGGGGACACCTGTCTCGACACGAAAGATGGACTTACGGGGATGTAGAACTTGAAGTAGTAAACTCGTACAAGTACCTAGGCATAGCGTTAACTACTAAACTTAGCACCACGCAGGCTGTAGCAGATTTTATACCAAAGGCTAAACGGAAGATTATCACCATTTTGAAAGCACTCAGAAAGATAAATTGCACAGATTGGGGAGTGTTCAGTAAGATCTTTGATGCCCAAATACAGCCAGCGCTTTTGTACGCCGCTGAGATATGGGGTACAGGGAGAGTGGAAACAGTTGAAAAGGTTCACTTATTTGCCATCAAGAGGTTCTTGAGGTTAAGCAACAAAACTCCTAGCATTATAGTGTATGGTGAAAGCGGTAGGTACCCGCTGGCCGTCAGCTCCCAGATACGCAGCATAAAATACTGGCTGAGACTCCTGAAACTGAATCAAGATCGGCTGCCTTTTGGGGCGTACCGGTGTTCCCAAAATCTGGCGGAAAGGGGCAAGGTATCCTGGGCTGGAAGAGTGAAAGAGCTGCTACTAAAGCAAGGCTTCGGCGAAGTGTGGTACAATCAGGGAGTAGGGGACGAAAAGAAGTTTCTTAGGACCTTTTCTCAACGCTTAAAAGATTGCTTTGGGCAAAGTTGGCATGACAAGCTCGAATCAAGTGACAGGTTCTTTGAATACAAACTCATGAAACAAAACTTTGGTATGGAAGAGTACATATGTTCAATGAAGGGTCACTTCAGAGACGCATTACTAAGGTTTAGGGCAGGAGTGTCGTGGATCAAAGCCCACAGATTCCGTTTTAAGCCTGGAGCTGATACCTCATGCCCGTTTTGCCCACATGAGACAGAGGACGAACTGCATGTTCTGTGCAAATGTACAACGTACAATAATATTAGACCCGACTTTTTAAGGCGTGACGGTCTGCGGAGTAGTGTTCCTTACCATTCAGTTATGGACACAACTAATCAATGCCGTTTGCAGCAGATTGCATTGTTTCTTATCAAGGCAGGGAAAATGAGACAGATAACTGACTGAGTTGGAATAGTAGCGGCACATAGTTGTATGTGTAGGTGCTGTGTGTGTGTGTGTGTGTGTGGGGGGGGTGAATTGTGTAAATACTTTGTCACTAGAAGCATGTTTAAAAAAATGTATTGTGCAGCGAAATGTGCAATGTGTTCATGTTCTTTGTGAAAGAGGCTAATGGCCTAAAAACAAATAAACTTTCTTGTTCTTGTTCT
>JBHNNM010000317.1:0-3304 GCA_048563625.1 Gammaproteobacteria bacterium
TTATCAAAGCGGAACATCAGCCGCGTTAAACCTGGCTTGAGGTCAGGCTTAAAACAGTATTATTCAGGTTGAACTAATTAAGGTGCAGCCAGCATGTACCACGCAATTAAAAAAAAGGATTTACAGGCACTTCTGGATATTTTAAACCAGTCCCATCAATGTGTCGCTCCAGTCGTCTCTGAACAGATATTAAAATATTCTTCTATTAGTAAACTCTCACAGCTTCCCTTGGGTTATAGCGATCAGCAGCAACCCGGTGAATATCGTCTTAATTATAATTCACAGTCCAGTTATTATTTTTCCATTTCCACCGGAGCGCAGGGCGTTAAACCGTGGCTGTTTAAACCGGAAGAAAAACTGTGGTCGGTGAATAAACAAAATGGCAGTATTGAATTTAATGAAGCGATAAGTGAACAGAAGCCGCTGGCGATTATCGGTTTAAGAGCCTGTGATCTGGCAGCACTTAAATTACAGGATCAGCATTTTTTACAGCAGCAGTATATTGATCCCTATTATGCTCAACAACGGGAAAATCTGTTTATTGTGGCCGTTAACTGTCACCGTAGTGTAGATACCTGTTTCTGTGCTTCAACAGGTGACGGGCCTGAAGTAAAGAATGCTTATGATATATTGCTGACAGAGCTGGAACAGGACTTTGTTATTCAAAGCGGTTCAGAAGCTGGCAGGAATGTACTGGCAACGATTTCGTCCCGAATACCGTTACATGCCGTCACAGTAGAACAGGAACAGGAAAAACAGCAGGGACTGGATAAAGCAACACAGCAGCTACGCCGGGTACCGGATCGGCCGGTGGCTCAGTTATTATCCCATCGCCTGAATCACCAGCAATGGAACCGGATTGCTCAACGCTGCTTAAGCTACGGCAACTGTACTATGGTCTGCCCCAGCTGTTTCTGTCATAAGGAATATGATGAACCGCCCCTGGATCTAACAGGCGGTACCCATATTCGCCAGTGGGATTCCTGTTTTACGGCCGAACACAGTTATATTGCCGGTTTTCATTTTCGCAAGGAAACCCATCAGCATTACCGGCAGTGGCTGAATCACAAATTTGCGTTCTGGCATGAACAGTATGGCCGCAGCGGCTGTACCGGCTGCGGACGCTGTATCAGCTGGTGTCCTGTGGGTATTGATGTGACCGAAGAACTGGAAATATTGTATCAGGAGCCCAGTTGCTATGTTGATGGATAAAAAGTTGACTAATAAAAAGCCTCTGAACCCTTATTTACCGGCCATAGCCACGGTGCTGGAGAACCGGTTTGAAACACCTGATATTTTTACCCTGCGTTTAAAGTTTAAGGATCCTCAGCTGGCCGGGCAATATCACTTTGAACCGGGACAGTTTAATATGCTGTATATGCCGGGTGACCCGGGTTTTGCAGCAGCTAAAGGCCGGTGATGAAATCGGTATCCGCGGCCCCTATGGCAGTAGCTGGCCCATGGCTCCAAACAGCAGGATGTGCTGATAATTACCGGGGGGCTGGGTTGTGCACCGGTAGTGTCGGTGATTAACTATATTGTTAAACGTCGAAGTGATTTTGGACGGCTGGTGATTATGCAGGGAGTTAAGCACAGCAATGATCTGATCTGGAAAGATCAGTATGAACAATGGGCCGCACTGAACAATACCTAGGTCGCCCTGGCAGCCAATCAGACTACACCGGCCTGGAACTGGTCATCGGGTTATGTGACGGACCTGTTTGATGAGGTGTGTTTTAATCCCAAAAACAGTATTGCCATGCTCTGCGGCCCGGAGATTATGATGTCGGCTACAGTCAGGGAATTATTGCAGCGTGGTCTGAGTGAAGCACAGATCTGGCTGACCATGGAGAGAAATATGCAGTGTGCCATTGGTCATTGTGGGCATTGTCAGCACGGTTCAAAGTTTGTCTGTGGACGGGCCGGTATTTAATTACCCGGTGGTTAAGGACTGGTTTTTTCGGGAGGGTTTTTAATGATGAGCAAACCACGGATTGCTGTTCATAAATTTGCCTCCTGTGACGGCTATCAGCTGGCCTTTTTGAATATGGGGCCGGAGTTACTGGAACTAGCAAACCATGTTGAGATTGTACACTTTGTTGAGGCGGGCATGGTGGCACCGGATGCAGAAGTTGATATCGCCTTTGTGGAAGGCAGTGTTTCCACAGAGGAAGACATAGAGCGTATTCACTCGATTAGAAAACTGAGTAAGCAGGTGATTACCATTGGTGCCTGTGCCGGCAGCGGCGGGTTACAGGCGCTGAGGAATCTGGCTGACGGTGAGCAATGGTTAAATGAACTGTATCCTCAGCCGCAATACATTCAAAGTCTGAACAATACCCACCCGGTCAAAGATTATATTAAAGTGGATTTTGAAGTCTGGGGATGTCCGGTAAGTACTGAGCAGGTTAAACAGGTAGTCACTTCATTATTACAGGATGCCAGTCCCCTGCAAAGCAAAGACAAGCACTGCCTGGAGTGTAAACGTCAGCAGCGGGTCTGTACCCTGGTAACTGCTCCGATAACTGGCGCAACTCCGGTAACTGGCACGTCCGCAGAGCTGGAAAACTGGCAAACAGCCTGTCTTGGTCCTACAGCAGCCGGTTGCGGTGCACTCTGTCCCTCAGTCGGGCGTGCCTGTTACGGCCTTGCCGATAATGCTGAACCCGCTGCTCTGGCAAGACGTTTTGAAGGGCTAGGGCTGGTTAGTAAAGGCATTGCCCAAAAACTGTTATTGTTTCACAGCCATGAAGATGCTTTACGCCAAGTGGCAGAAAATATAGCAGAGACACAGGAGGAACCCAATGGCCAGTAAAACCGTACCTGTGCACCGGTGCTGGCCCGTGTGGAAGGTGAGGGGGCACTGGAATTTGCTGTCAGAGATGGGCAGATTGAAGATCTAAAGCTGCGTATATTTGAGCCGCCGCGCTATTTTGAAAAATTTTTACAGGGTCGGCATTATTCAGAAGTCCCGGATATAGTCGCCAGGATCTGCGGTATCTGCCCGGTCGCCTATCAAATGACTGCGGTGCAGGCACTGGAATCTCTGCTGGTGCCGGATATGCCGGAGGAGCTGGCGCTCTGGATTAAACGCATGCGTCAGGTATTATATTGCGGTGAATGGATACAGAGCCATGCTCTGCATATTCATTTACTGGCAGTCCCCGATTTATTCGGCTTTGACAGTGCTATTGCCATGGCAAAAAAATACCCCGATATGGCTCTTCTCCGCTCTGATGAGTGAAGAAAGATGCTAATACTCACAAAACCTGTTGAAATATAAAGCTTCTGACAGTTTTATAAG
>JBHNNM010000318.1:0-3260 GCA_048563625.1 Gammaproteobacteria bacterium
TAAAATATCGGCTTTCTGAGGCTCATCCACCTGCTCAACGCCATGAGATTCCTTAAGTACATCAGCCATTTTTGCTGAATCATACTCATTCATCTGACAGCCAAAGGTTTGAATATATAACTTACCGGGCATTGGGGGATATCCTCACAAAACAAAGGCGAAAGTCATTAACTGTTAACAGAAAGTAATTAACCGTTAACAGGGAGTGTCTTTCACTAAGATCAGAAAAATAACATATTTTCAGTTTTTTTTCTACTTAATATTTTGCCACAGCAATAACTTGTGGAATAATCAAAAGGCCTATATATAATTAAAACATACAGGTACCTGAACATCTTCAAATATACGCTCTCAGGCCTGTTATTATATTATTATGACAAAGCATTTTCTTTACACAACATTTAGGTAAATTATGGGTATTCTTGATCAATTAAGAGAAGAAGCTAATAAAATTCAATCTGAACATCAACATGATGCTGACCTTCAGAAACAAAAGGAACATAATTATCAGTTTATTATCCTGCCTAAATTACAGCACCTGTTTTCATATTTTAAAGAACTGCTGGATTACCTCGAAATTATTAAAGAACCAGTAAAAATTGCTCATTATAGTGACCGTTACAGTCATCTGGGCAGTCTGATCCAGCAGAACTATCGTCTTAGTACGGATAAACATGGAGGTATTGCCAACTTTGATAAATTAACCGAAGTTAATCTGCGTTTTAACTGTGTCAGTGAAATTCCAGGTGAAGAATTCAGGCATGATCAACATCTGGGCAACACCAAAGCGGGAGCCGTTACCTTTACTATCCAGAAAAACATCCCGGTCTTATTTCGATTCAGTCTGGATTTTGATAATTCACGAATCGTACTGAATATAGAAAACCACGAGAATTTTGAACAACGCACTCAATATATTCGTCCAGAACAAATTGATGACAATTATCTGGATAAACTGGCTCGTTATATACTCAGAAAAGACGTAGACTTTTTACGCATGGATATTGATGATGCCTACAGGGAACAACTGCGCCGAAAAATTAAAGAGCAGAAAAACAAACATGCAGAAGAATTAAAGGCAGCCCTGGAAAAAGAGCGCCTAGAACAGGAAGCTGCTCAGGAACAAAGCCTGAGCAGTCGTCTGAAGTCTATTATTAAACCTAAAAAAATCAGTTAAATGGTCTGATTAAAAATCATAACCACGTTCATCATGGGACACCAGATCCAGACCTTCGGTTTCCTCATCACGTGCAACACGCAAGCTGACAAACATATCAACCACTTTAAGAATAATATAAGTCATTACCGCAGTATAAACTAGGGTTGCACCTATACCGGTTAACTGCACCATAATCTGTGAGCCCATATTCATACCTTCAGCATAACCTTGCCCGGAAAATACCTCCAGGCTGGAAGAAGCAAAGATACCGGCCATAAAGGTACCGATAATACCACCGACACCGTGTACTGGAAAAACATCCAGAGAATCATCCAGTTTTAAGGTCACTTTAATAAACTGGGTTGCACTATAACAGACCACGCCGGCAGTTAAACCAATAATCAGGGCACCGGCAGGACCGACAAAACCGGAAGCCGGAGTAATGGTGCCTAGGCCGGCAACCATACCAGTGACAATACCCAGTACAGAAGGTTTGCCATGACGCAGCCATTCAATAGCTGCCCAGATACCCGCACCGGCAGCGGCTGATATATGTGTCACCAGCATAGCCATAGCGGCATTTCCATCAGCGGCCAGAGCACTGCCGCCATTAAAACCAAACCAGCCGACCCATAGCATACCGGCGCCAATCACGGTCATAGTCAGGTTATGCGGCGGCAGCATATGAACACCAAAATCTCTGCGCTTGCCAATGACCATTGCGGTAACCAGAGCAGCGACACCAGCGGTAATATGGACTACAGTACCGCCGGCAAAATCCAGCAGTCCCATTTCATACAGCCAGCCACCTTCAGCCCAGACCCAGTGTGTAACCGGTATATAAACCACAAACAGCCAGATAGCACTGAACAGCATCATGGACGAAAAGCGGGCCCGCTCAGCAAAACCACCAATAATCAGAGCTGGGGTAATAATGGCAAAAGTCATCTGGAAAAGAGCAAATAAGCCTTCAGGAATAGTACCAGATACACTGTCTTCCATTACTCCGGCAAATAAAACCTTATCAAAACCACCAATAAAGGCATTCATAGAACCGCCATCACTGAAGGCCAGAGAATAACCCGCTATCAGCCAGAGAATAGACATAATACTGGTAATGGCAAAACACTGCATTAAAATGGACAGTACATTCTTGGTACGCACCAGACCACCATAAAAGAGGGCCAGCCCGGGCAGAGTCATAAACAGCACCAGCGCTGTGGATATCATAATCCACGCCGTATCTGCACCATTAATGGTGTCTTCAGCCATTACATTGCCTGAAAACAGTAAAATAAGTAGTGGCAACAGGCCAAAGCCCATGCGTCGTGTTAACCTGGTCATAAAAACAGTCATACAAAAGCCCTTTTATAAAAATTTTGTCGCTATAGGCAAGCAAGATTTGCACCAAAAAGATACATTTGTATTTTTTTCAGTTATTTAGATAATTCACCTTCCTCTAAAATTAATAAACAACCTCAAGAAACGCACAATAACCGTGTACATGAAAAATTAATGCACCACATTGACACCCTATAGAAATTTCCCTATTCCTCTCCATTAATAGTCACCACCAGCCGTCGACTTCCCCCGTAGTTTCGATGTTCACATAAATAAATCCCCTGCCATATACCCATATTTAGCTGACCATTGGTTATAGGTATATTTAAAGCGCTACCCAGAATACTGGATTTTAAATGGGCCGGCATATCATCTGAATCTTCATCAACATGCCGGTAATGCGATTCATTTTCCGGTACAAATCGATTGAAGTAACTTTCAAAGTCATGTCTGACAGATGGGTCGGCATTTTCATTAATGGTCAGGGAAGCCGAGGTATGCTTGATAAAAACGTTCATCATACCAATACGGATTTGTTTCAGTTCCGGCAGTTGCTGAACAATATCTCGGGTGATCAGATGAAATCCCCTGGATAAACTTTTTAGCTGTATTTCTTTTTGAATCCACATAAACAGTCCTGATTTTAGATAAAAACTTAAAAAGCTACTTATATAACAGTTTTTCAGCTTAATTTTGCATTTTTTTGTACAAAAAAACTATACATATCTTATAACTACGATTATCCTTACATAATAGACTA
>JBHNNM010000319.1:0-3260 GCA_048563625.1 Gammaproteobacteria bacterium
TATATGTTTATGTCTAATTGAAGAATACAATGGACAATGAAATAGGAAGTGCGTTTCGTCTTCGAGAATGCCTGGACAGAAAGCACAGTCTTTGTTAACAATGTTTTCAGATTCGTAGCGTTTGTTCACCCTTAATTCATTTATTCCAAAACGCAACCTAACTAAAGCATCTCTAAACTTTTTTATTGTTATGTCATTTAGATATGTTTCTGCCACGTGAGATGATTTGAAAGTACAATATGTTGCAAATCTTTCGCTACTGGACACTTTTGAGTACCATTCTTGTTGAAAACGTTCTATCATTTTGCACTTGAATGCTGAAAGAAATGCAGTTTCGTTGGCTACCTCGCCAGTCCAAACATCTTGGAAACCGTAAGATTCGAGACAATGTTTGATGTCGCTTGCCCAACTCCTAGTGTTTCTTGAACCATTGTTGTCTATATCATTTTGCATCATAATCAGCGCCTGTTTTGGAAATCGTTCTGTGGGCATTCTCCGTAGCTTTAGCCAGTATCTGAGGGAAGACAAGGTGCTCTCGATGTACAAAGGATAGCGTCCAGTGTCACCGTATACCATATGGTTTGGTGTTTTGTTGCTGACACATAACAACCTTTTACAAGCAAAAAGATGAGCTGTCTCGATGGCCGTCAACCTCAACATTCCCCATATTTCTGATGCATACAACAACATTGGCTTAATCTGTGCATCAAAGAGTTTGAAAAACAAAGACGTGTCCAGACTGCCAAGAGACCACATAGTTTTCATTAAATCTAAAATTTTGCCTTTGGCCTTGCTAGCATATTCTTCGCAAGCGGAGTTGTTTGACAGTTTTGTTGTTAGAGTGAACCCCAAATATTTGTAACTGTTTACTATTTCCATTTCCTTACCATCATAAAACCATTTTTCCCCTGCCGCAATATGTCCTCCTTTTCTGAAAATCATAACTTTTGTTTTGTCAAGATTTACTGTCAAGCCCAACGATTTAGAGGCTTTTTCAAGATTATCTATCTGATTTTGTAAGCCTGATGGTGTGGATGATATTAATACGATGTCGTCTGCGAATAACAGTAAGAAAATTTCCTCAAACCCAGGGATTAGTTGAATACCATGCTTGCCGTTTTCTCGAACAAAGTCTGCAACTTCAGATATAAAGAGGGAGAACATCAATGGACTGAGGAGACACCCCTGTTTCACTCCAAGCGAGCATGGGAAAAACTCGGAAAACTTTGCACCCCACCTGACGCATGACTGGACTGAAGAGTATATGGCCTTAATCATATTTATCATTTTAGACGATGTTTTCAGTTTTTCTAACGTTTCCCATAATTTATCCCGATCAACCGTATCGAAGGCTTTCTTATAGTCAACAAAGGCGACATAAACTTTCCCGCCACGTCTGCTGTTTAATTTCCTTTTCACCATTGAAACCAGTGTGAATATATGGTCAATTGTTGAATACCCCTTACGGAACCCTGCCTGTTCTTTGCTAATTTTATTTTCCTTTTCAGCCCATGTGTATAGCCTCTTGTTCAAAATAGCAGTGAAAACCTTGCTAACGATACTAAGTAAAGAGATTCCCCTATAGTTGTCTGGATTATCATCGTCACCTTTCTTAAAAATGGGTACAATAACCGATTTGCTCCAAACTGCCGGAAAAAGGCTTGCATTATAAAGCTTATTGAATAATTGCGTGAGAAAAGGTACAACCACATTTTCTGCATATTTGAGAAACTCTCCACATATTTCATCTATTCCAGAGGCTTTCCCGTGTTTCATGTTTCTAATGGCTTGACGAACTTCCTGCTCCGTAATTGGATCGTCTAACTCTGGGATATGTGTTTCACTTGTTTCGATATCAGGATTATTTGGTGAATTTGTCTCGCTTTTTCCATTTTCTTCATTTGACACTTGTTCACTTCCTTTGTCTAAGATATTTTGGAAATGCTCTTGCCATGTGGTAATAGCTATATCTGGGTGTTTTGTTTTCCTCTGTCTCGCTCTTCGAACTGTGTCCCAAAACTTGGAGCTGTTTCGTTTGTTATCAAATAGAGCTTGGTGCACGGTAATTTTGTACTGTTTTTTCTTTTCTGCAATTGTTGACTTGTACACAGTTCTCTTCTGTCTATAGGCTAGTTTGTCTGTCTCTAGTTGTGTTCTCTGAAAACGATTGAGGGCGCGCCGTGCGTCACGCTTTTTTGAGATGCATTCACGGTCAAACCATTTACATGTGCTGCGTTCGGCGCCCGTGCTGAACGATACCTTTCGCCTCATACATTCACCAGCATGCAGCAAAGTGTCACTAAAAGTCTTCAAAGCTTTTTCAATGTTTGTATCCAAAAATTCCAGGGCCTCTCTAAATCTTTCTTGGGTTTCATCAGAATTTATAGCTTCGTTAAACTCTTCAACTTTTTCGCTGTTCCATTTTATATTTGTAATGCTCTCTCTTTGCGTTGGACGAATTTCTTTTTCTGGTTTCTTTTGTTTTCCTCGAATGCTGAGATGTATGGGCATATGGCTTGATTCAACCCGGCTACCGACTTCAAAATACATATCGGTTTTTGAGACAAAGTCAGCAGAAACAACAAAGTAGTCAACAACACTGTTTCCCTGCTGGGATATAAAAGTGAACTGTCCTTGTGGATCACCACTGTGTTTGCCGTTCAGTGGCATACAATGGAAGGTTGAACAAAAGTCAATGAGAATTTTTCCAAATTGGTTTGTGCCCTTATCTTTTGATTTTCTCAAACTGTCTCTACTAACTGCATCCTCAAACAAATCTGGTTCATCATCCATCACAATATCCCACTCTCCAATACGTGCATTGAAATCCCCGCCCACCAGTAAAGACGCGTTCTCCCCATTTTGGTACAGATTCAGGAGAAATTCTTCGAGATGGTGGATGCAACAATTCGTGTCAGACTGCTTATAATACGGGCTTTGGTATGGTGGAACATACAATGAGACAAATAATAAATCTTTGTCCAGTCCTACACAATCTTTCGATATTTGGATACAGATCATATTGTCATATTTGCAATCAATCTGTGTCACAAAAGGCATCAAACGCTTGCTGACCAAGACAGCTACCCCTCCCGATCGTCTGCCGTGTGTTGACAGTTTAATGGCTGGACGATGAAACACGTGATAGTCCTGGAAGTGCGTGCTGAAGTCAAACTGATCTGCTGTAAAAGTTTCCAGTGCACAAAATATATCAAACGATTTGACGTAGCTTACAAAGTCTGGTTCACTAATCTTAGCCA
>JBHNNM010000320.1:0-3247 GCA_048563625.1 Gammaproteobacteria bacterium
TACTTATGCATTATCCTGATTTAAAGGCCGATGTACTTCAGGTACCCCATCATGGCAGTAAAACCTCTTCAGGAACCGATTTTATCAACCAGCTTGAGCCGCAAATGGCATTATTTTCCTACGGCTATCGCAATCGTTTTCACCATCCCTCAGAAAAGGTGGTTCAAAAATATAGAAAAAAGGCCGTAAAAATTTATACAACGGTGAATGGGGCTATTGATATTCAGTCTGATATAACCAATAATTCACTTTCGGTGATACAATACCGGGAGTTAAAACGACGTTTCTGGCATCGTCAAGCTCGAAACCTCTAGTGTTTAGTTTAGTATTTTCAATAAATAGGAACCTGTGTGTTTGAATTAATTGTTTCCGGCGGCTGGATCATGGCCCCGATTATTTTATGTTCTATTCTGGCCTTTACCATTATCGCAGAACGTTTCTGGACCTTACGGGAAAAGTCCATTGCACCCTCCAATCTGGCCGATCAAATCATAAAACTGCACAAAAAAAAACGGATAACCAATGAAGTTATAGAAAAGCTACATAGTGATTCTCCTCTGGGCAGTATTCTTGCCGCAGGCTTGCGTAATATGAATGGTGCCCGCGATATCATGAAAGAAAGCATTGAAGAAGAAGGTCGCCAGGTGGCTCAGGAGCTGGAACGGTTTTTAAATACCCTAGGAACCATTGCCTCCATTACCCCTTTGCTGGGTCTGCTGGGTACAGTTATTGGTATGATTAAGGTGTTTGCAGTGATCACCAGTCTGGGAGTAGGAGATCCCAAAGTGCTGGCCGATGGTATTTCTGAAGCTCTGATAACAACCGCCGCAGGTCTGTCTGTTGCCATTCCTACTGTTATGTTTTACCGGTATTTCCGTGGCAGAGTGGATGAGCTGTTATTAAAAATGGAAGCCCAGGCGGTTTACTTGGTTGAAGTTATCCATGGTGATCGTCAGGAGATAAAAGACTGATATGAATTTCAGGCATAAAACCCCCGAAGATCTGGACGTTAATATTACGCCGTTGATTGATGTGGTATTCCTGTTGTTAATATTTTTCATGGTTTCTACCACTTTTGACCGTCAGTCAGAGCTTAATATTGAACTGCCGGAAGCCAGCGGTGAGATTTCTGAAACTGAATCTCTTGATATTGAAGTTTTTATCGGTCCAAAAGGTGAATATACCATCAACGGTAAAACTCTGCTGAATACCCAGATAGAAAGCCTGCTCAGGGCCATGCGTGAAGTCGCTGGAGATAATAAAGAACCCAGAGTTATTATCAGTGCTGACAAAAATGCCACTCATCAGTCTGTTATGACAGCAATGGACGCCGTACGTCAGCTCGGTTTTCTGCATATCACCTTTGCTGCTGTCAAACCGGAATAACAGGGCTCAAACATGAAGCCTGTGAGTGCATACTGGCAGAGTTTTAATATCGTCAGTATAGCTCTGGCTCCTGTCAGTTTTATCTTTTGTGCTTTAACTTTTCTGCGCCGACAGATGTATCAGTTCGGGCTTTTACGGGTCTATCGATCCCATCTGCCCCTGATTGTTGTAGGTAATATTTATATTGGCGGTAATGGCAAAACCCCGTTGGTTATTGAGTTGACCCGACAACTGCAGGCTCAGGGATACCGCCCGGGTATTGTCAGTCGTGGATATGGTGCTCAAAATGATAACCAGACACTGCCATTTCCCCGTCGTGTACAGAATAATGATGTTCAGCTCTATGGTGATGAGCCGGTGCTGATACAGCAGGCGACAGGCTGTCCGGTTTTTATCGATCCGGTTCGCAGCAGGGCGGTACAGGCTATTGAACAACAGACCGATTGCAATGTCATAATCAGTGATGACGGCATGCAGCATTATGCCATGTACCGGGATATTGAGATTAATGTCACCGATGCCCGCCGTATGTATGGTAATGGCTTATGTCTGCCTGCCGGGCCGCTAAGAGAGCCTGAGAGCCGTCTTAAGTCAGTCGATTATATTGTGTATAATACATCCTGTGGTAAACTGGAAAAACCGGCTGATTCAGTGCCATCGCCAGATATTTACCCTAAAGTTTACACTATGGAGTATAAAGCCGGACTGCTCCAGAGCGTCGGTAGCCAGAACCCGGATCAGAGCAGTATGACGCTGAATGATTTTAAAGGTAAAATTGTCCATGCAGTGGCAGCCATTGGTGAACCTGATGCATTTTTCAGACAATTAAAACAGGCGGGTCTGAAAGTTATTGAACACCCATTTCCAGATCATTTTCAGTTTACGGAACAGGCGCTTGATTTTAACGATCAAAAACCCATAATCATGACCCAGAAAGATGCGGTAAAATGCACCGCTTTTCATTTAAAAGATACCTGGTATCTTCCGGTACAGTCCGATATAGACAGGCAGTTCTATAGAGATATTGCCCGGCAATTGCAGTCCCCAGACAATTAAGGATTGCTGTTAATTTATAACACACAATTATTAAAAAACTTGAGAGTAAAACTATGGATAAAAAACTTCTGCATATTCTGGCCTGCCCAGTCTGTAAAGGTGAATTAAAATATGACAAGGAAAATAATGAACTCATCTGTGAAAAAGATCACCTGGCGTTCCCCATTCGCGATGATATCCCGGTTATGCTCGAATCAGAAGCTAGAACCATTGAGCCTTCAAAGTAATATAGGTACGGATGAAAAAAGTATGTCCAGAGTAAAAATTCTTTTTGTCTGTATGGGAAATACACTTTTGTGTGTGTAACCTGTTGAAACAAAAAAGGTATGCGTGTTTTGTATACCATTCTGTATACCATTGGTTTTGAGCCAGTCTTTATAGAAGCTGAGAATATACAAATAGGATTGTTTGCCTCCAAAACGGAGTAAATAATCATGAGTACAATAGCCAATACTTTGCTAGATTTTGCAGAAAAAGATTTAAGTCTTAAAGACTATGATGAATTAATTAATAAATGTGAATCTGAACTGGATAACCTGCTTATAGATATTCAAACGGCAGGGCAACTCATTGCCACAGCTAATCAATCAAATGAGATTTCAGAATATGACAATACAATGGAGGGGTTTATGGTTAAGAATTTAGGGGAGCAAGCCCAGGAATTAACCATAATAAAAAGCGACCTTGAATCTTACAGGAAGTATAAAGAAGCCGGAAAGATTCCACCCCTGAGAAAAGTCATGGAAACAAGTAAGTAACAAGCACAAGGCGGCAGAAATGTCGCCTTTTTTATCCCACCTTTAGC
>JBHNNM010000321.1:0-3226 GCA_048563625.1 Gammaproteobacteria bacterium
CTTGTCTGGGGTTTTTTTTTGCAAAAAAACAGGGTTAAGTGCTAAGGGTTAAGAAAGAGCAGGACCAAAAGCTGGTTTTCACCCTCAATTTTACTTCCGGCTCGAAACGCTCTATGCTCTTCCTTAACCCTTAACCCTTAACCCTTAACCCTTAACGCTTAACACTGCTCTTTCTCCATGACCTCAAAATTCCCCAACCCTAAAACCGAGCACGATCTGTTCTATTACCTTATAGAACACAAGAATATACCAGTCTCCCAGGTCTCCCATTCCCTCGTTTACGGACTTATTGAAAAAGGACTCTCCATAGTTGAAAAAACAGGTCACTATTATCTAAAGTTTCCTGTTATTCCTCTTGCTGGTTCGTCTATAAGGCGTCAGTTGTATCCAGATTTAGAACACCAGCTCGAGGCTGTTAATATTGTATTTGAAACTCAGTCGACTAATATTCTGGTTAGAGACTATCTTCCTCAATCTGGATATTCTTTACTGTTAACAGAATATCAGAATCAGGGGCAAGGACGTCGGGAGCGGAGCTGGCAATCGCCGCTGGCTCAGAATATCTATATGTCTCTGGCATTTAGTCTGTCTTCAACTGACAATTTAAATTTTTTGCCCCTGCTTGCTGGTATTGCTATCTGTAAGGCTTTAAATAGTTTTGGTATCAGGGGAGTGCAAATTAAATGGCCCAATGATATTTATCTGGATGGCAGGAAACTGGGGGGGATACTTATTGAAGCGGTTAATCGAACTGAACAGACAATTATCATCTGCGGTATTGGCTTAAATATTAATATGCAGATTAACCCGGAAATTGACCAGAAATGGACCAGTCTGAGTAAACAGAGCGGTATTTTTTTTGATAGAAATGCTATTATAGCGCATCTTGTTAATGAGCTGATCGCTACCTTTAACAACTTAAATAAATTCAATTTTGAAGTTTTTGTTAAAGACTGGACGACCTATGATTTTTTAAATCAGAAAATGATTCAGGTTGCAGAGGAAAATGCTAATTATGAGGCCCGGGTTAAGGGGCTTGCTCATGATGGTGCTCTTTTCATTGAATTTATCAGGGAGCATCAGCTGTTAACAAAATCAGTATATGCTGCTGATGTCTCCGTAAAAGCTGAGACATCGGCAAAAAATTAAGGAAAACAGTGAGTATTATTTTAATTGATGCAGGTAATTCCTGTCTCAAATATTCAGTGCTTGAATCAATCAGTGAACCTGTTACAGATTATTTCATACTGGATTATTCCAATCTCAGCCAGGAGCTGCGAACTGAACTGGAAAATCTGGTAGTTACTCAGGTTTTTGTTTCCAGTGTCAGCAATCCGCTGGTATTTCATACCATTGCCGATATTGCACAGGAACTCTGGCGAATAGATCCACAGCAGATTGTAGTTGAACAAAACAGTTATGGGCTTTCAACCCGTTACCAGAACCCACGGTTATTAGGTTCCGATCGCTGGCTGGCCATGATAGCGGCACATGATGAATTCTCAGATAATATCTGTGTGGTTGATTGCGGTACTGCCGTTACGGTCGATGTGGTAACCGACGATGGTATGCACCTTGGCGGGCTGATCACACCTGGGCTTAAAACCGCCAGAGATTCATTGGGTATGCAGACCAGTAACCTCCCTTTTATTGAAAATAATACTAAAAACTATAATAATAATTCCTCCCTGCTTGCCAATAATACCCATGATGCTATTTTAGGCGGGACCCTGTATCAAATAAGTGCCTATATTGAGCGCATTGTCGCAGATATCCGGCAGGAATTTGGTGACAATACACAATGCATTATCACCGGTGGTGACGCCGAACAGATACAACAGTTATCCATGCATCAGTTTCATTATCGTGAAATGCCGGTTCTGGAAGGTTTAAGAATTGTGGCCGAACAAAAGCTCAACAAGGAATGTCTATGAAGTGGTTATTCTACATTGCGGTATTACTCAACATTGCCTATTTTGCTTATAACCTGTCTTATAAAGATACGCTGATTATTCCAGAAAGCAGTTTAACCCAGTCTTCTGACAAAAGCATAGTGCTACTGGAAGAACTAAATAATAACGACAGTAATTTTGATCAGGGCATACAGTCCGGACAGAAGAAAAGCATAGAATCAACAGAAGTTTCTCAAAATAAGAATACGGCTATTGACCAGGATCTGGTTGAAACGGCAGAAATTGAACAAAAATCAGTTTTACCTGAAAAACAGAATACTGCTTACATAACCAGTATTGAAATTTTAAATAAACCAGTATCAACAGATCTGCAGGAACAGGAGTCTGAAAACCAGGGCTCAAAACCACAGCAAAGCTCTGAATCATCAACTGAGCCCAAAAAGGTTCAGCAAGTTAAACAGACAACAGCCGTTAATGCAGCACAAAAGCAGAATCAAACCAGAAAAAATGATCAGCAAACTATTATCAACTGCTTTATGTTGGGGCCATTTAAAAAGCAGGAAGTGGATATTATCAAGCTGGAGCTGGAACAATTGTATGCCAATCGCATATCATTTGGGATTGAAACTACCTCTAAGATAACTTACTACAGAATTTATATACCACCATTAAAAAGCAGAAAATTGCGTAATGAAGCACTGTCACGTCTGGATCAGAACGGTATGACTGTTCATTATGTCATGTCCATTGATGGTCGAAAAAATGCCATTGCTCTGGGAGTCTTTAAAAAACGTGAAGCTGCCGAAAAGGCGGCTGCGCGTGCCTATAAACTGGGCTTCTCAACGACCATAGAAGCCATCAGTGATGATAAAAACAGCCTCTATAATTTACAGCTGGAATTACAGAGTGATGAGCCGCTTGATCCTCTAAATAGCCTGATTGAAAAAAAGCAGCTTAAATTAACTCAGTGCAGAAAATAAAGGTTGCCTGACCAAATAAACCTCAGTATAATACGCGCCAATCTTCATTGATTAGTGCCGGTATAGCTCAGTTGGTAGAGCAACTGACTTGTAATCAGTAGGTCCCGAGTTCGACTCTTGGTGCCGGCACCATTTCTAATTTTATTCTATAGTAAAATCAATATCTAATAGTTAAAAACACTCATCTTAAGCTGTTACTGTTAACAAAATCCACACTAGGGGCTGTTGATCTTTTGTGGTTAAAAAATAGGCAGCATGGTATTTGTTAAACAAGTATAATGGTTTTGTGAAAAATCAACATACAAGAACACTTACCATGCCAAGAACTATCTT
>JBHNNM010000322.1:0-3222 GCA_048563625.1 Gammaproteobacteria bacterium
TTTTTAAGAAGTAACAAAGTTGGCACACTAAATGCTATTATTTAAGTATGTAAAGTTGAGCAATATTTCTTACTCTCCAATATTGTTTGATATTTTACGGTTAGAGAATTTAAAGTGATACGTTCTCCTTACTCGTATTATTTAAAGGCTCACAAGCATTAACCATTTGCTGTTTGTACATTTTAATGTGTTGGTACAAATGAGTGAAAAAACATTTTGGCCCCTTTGGAAATATCGGGGCCTTTCTTTTGTCTGCTATTTTTTATCCAGTGTTTCGCCCGGTATATTAAAAACCACCGCTTCACCTTCTACCCGGAGATCGGAAGCCGCTTTTACCCCGTTGACATAGTCCCAGGCAATAGCCTGCATATTACCGTAAACAGCATCCAGAGCTTTAGTTTTGTGCCCCATTTGCTGTAATGTCTGCAAGGTCTCTGCAGACAAAGCCTCCGGCTCATAAAAAATTTTATCCGGCAGGTACTGGTGATGAAAACGGGCACGGCTGACCCATTGCTGCGGATCAAAGTCCTGTTCCATAGTTAAAATACCCAGCAGCACCATGGTGATTATACGGCTGCCTCCCGGGGTACCAATCAGGGCCACACCCTGTCTGGTTTCCACAATAGTGGGACTCATACTGGATAAGGGGCGCTTGCCCGGTTCAATGGCATTGGCTTCTGCACCAACCAGGCCGTAAACATTCGGTGTGCCGGGGCGGGCTGAAAAATCATCCATTTCATCATTAAGTAAAACTCCAGTTCCCCTAGCCGTAAAACAGGAGCCAAAAGGATAGTTAATACTCATAGTGGCAGACACCATATTACCCTGGGTATCGATAATGGAAAAATGGGAAGTATCCTGTCCTTCCGGCGCTTTGATAATACCCGACAGACTGTCACTGGGCGTGGCTTTGTCCAGCCGGATACCGGCGGCCAGACCCTGAGCATAATAAGGGTGAGTTAAACGCTTAACCGGCACCTTAACAAAATCACTATCCCCCAGATATTCTGCCCGGTCCCGATAGGCCCGGCGCATGGCTTCCACAGTCAGATGCACCTGTTGAGCCTGCTTCATAGACTGCAGATTATAATTCTGCAGGATCTGCAGTATGCCGGCCAGTGCAATACCGCCGGATGAGGGAGGCGCTGCAGAAATAACCTGCATATCACGATAAGCAAATGTAATCGGCTGCCTTTCTTTAAGACGGTAGTTTTTCAGATCATCCAGCTGCCAGATCCCCTTTGCTTTTTTGACCGCATTAACCATTTTAATAGCGGTAAAACCCTGATAAAAAATCCTTGTCGCCGGTTCTTACGATCTGCTTCAGTGTTTTTGCCAGATCGGTCTGTACAATCTTATAGCCAATTTCAGGCACCTGATTATTATGCAGAAAAATTCTGGCTGATTCCGGATAAGACTGCAGTACGGACAGACGAAACTGTGCCATTTTCTGATAATGTTCGGTAACACTGAAGCCCTGTTCAGCGTAGTGTATAGCCGGCTGTAAAACCTGCTCCAGCGGCAGCACCCCGTATTGTTCCGACAGGTGTACCATAGCCGCCACGGTACCGGGGATCCCTGCGGCCAGCGGCCCGTTGACAGAACTATTTGGAATATAATTACCTGCACTGTCCAGATACATATCCCGGGTGGCTTTGGCCGGTGCCATTTCACGCCCGTCCAGCATAATGGTTTTATTTTTTCCGGCATCCCGGATCAGCCAGAAACCGCCGCCGCCCAGGCCGGAGCTGTACGGTTCCACCACGGCCAGAGCCGCCGTTACTGCCACCGCCGCATCAAAAGCGTTACCACCCTGCAGCATAATCTGTTTACCGGCTTCTGTCGCCAGTGGATGGGCCGATGCAATCGCTGCCTGGGGCGGTGTTTTAACAGGCTCAGCCTGTACCGTCATTAAACACAGGCCGATAGTCGGAATAAGGAACAGCAGCAGATATTTTTTTAGCATTATTTTCTCAACGTTGTTTCTCAATGTTTTTTCTTAAAGAGAATGTAAAGTATACTCACAGACAGTTTTTCAGGCAAAAAAAAAGCCCCTTAAACTGATGTTTATTTAAGAGGCTTTTTTATAAAATGAAGACTTAAACACAAAAAAGTAAGGGGAAATCTAACCACCTGTCAGTTTTTTGTATTTGGCCATCAGCTCTTCATAGGTTTCTTCATGATCCGGATCCTTGGGGATACAGTCAACAGGACAAACTTCCACACATTGAGGTTCATCATAGTGGCCGACACATTCGGTACAGAGATCAGGATTGATTTCATAAATCTCTTCACCCATATAAATCGCTTCATTGGGACATTCGGGTTCGCACACATCACAGTTAATACATTCATCAGTGATATATAACGCCATTGGAAACCTCCAAAATAGATAATCTTAATAATTAATAAGTTTGTAACTGAAACAAGGCGTTGCAATGCCTGTGCTTCAAAACGGTTACTGAACACTGGTTTTACCAGGTTCCCCCTCAATACCCCTTTCTCCGATCTAAAATTTGCTATAAAGAGAAGCAAAGGAAATATGAACGCTGTCCACCCTGTCAGGTGTCGATATATTAACCTAATTTCTTTTTTATTTCAGCTATTACTTGCTGTGGCAGAAAGCGGCTGACATCACCGCCTAATCTGGCCACTTCTTTAACTAGGCTGGAAGATAAAAAAGCATAATTTTCCGCCGTGGTCAGAAAAACCGTTTCTATATCCGGTGCCAGATTACGGTTCATACCCGCCAGCTGGAACTCGTATTCATAATCTGAAACGGCTCTAAGCCCTCTTAGAATCACCGAGGCATTATGTTTTCTGGCAAAATCCACCAGCAGTGTATTAAAGCCGATGACTTCAACCCCGGGCAGCTCACTTAACACCCGGCTGGCCAGCTTAACCCGTTCGTCTAAAGTAAACAGAGGTTGTTTGCCGGTACTGTCCGCTACAGCCACAATCACTTTTTCAAACATTTTAGTGGCGCGCACCACCATGTCTATATGACCATTAGTAATGGGATCAAAGGTTCCCGGATAGACAGCATTGACCATAAATTGTCCGCTTATTCTTCTACTATAACTTTTACATTGGATGGTGCAGGGGGTTGTTCTCCGCTTTAATGAGTGAGATTTTGTCCAAAATAGAACATGCTCTGCTCATCAGGAATGGAGGTTTGCCTGATTTTTAGTTTAAAATATTCGGTATCCCGAATCCCTCTGG
>JBHNNM010000323.1:0-3219 GCA_048563625.1 Gammaproteobacteria bacterium
CCAGAGGGATTCGGGATACCGAATATTTTAAACTAAAAATCAGGCAAACCTCCATTCCTGATGAGCAGAGCATGTTCTATTTTGGACAAAATCTCACTCATTAAAGCGGAGAACAACCACTTTTTGTATGTCCGCTTCTGCACCTACAAAAAAGATTTCAATTGCCCAGTTAAAGCCCGGTATGTTTATTCATGAACTGGATATACCTTGGCTGCAGAGTCCTTTGTTACGCCATCGACGTAAAATTAATTCCCAGAAAGATATTCTGCTGTTAAAAAAAGCCGGAGTTAAAGGGCTGCTGATTGATTTGCAGCGTGGTGATGATGTTTCCTCTGAAGATACTCCGGAACAGGTTCAGGAGACAGAAAAAAATATTCATGCTGTGGATAAAACTGATGAAGACAAATCAGTAACAGTACAATCAGTACAGGGTGAGAAAAAAACTGCCAGTGAAACAAAAGCCCGACTTAATGAAGAATTAAAAGTCGCTAGGGTGCTACAGGGTAAAATTTCTAAAATGGTGAATGAGCTGGGCAATCTGGTTAAGGAAGGCAAGCCTATTGCAGTGCAGACCATTAATCCCCTGATTGATGAAGCCAGAGACAGTTTGGTGCGTAATGACCAGGCACTGTTAACTATGCTGCATCTGCATAGCCAGGATATTAAACTCAGTGATCATGGCTTCGGGGTATTTGCTGTGGTTCTGCCTCTGGCCATGCGCCTGGGACGTAGTGATCAGGATATTAGCGATCTGGGTCTGGCTGCCTTGCTGCATGATACTGGCTGGGCTCGTTTGCCTATTCATCTGCTGGGTAAAAACAAGGCCTATACTGAGATGGAACTGAAACTGATCCATCAGCACCCGGGGATTGTGGAAAAGGTGCTGCAGCAGAGTGAGGATGTACCGGAAAATGTTATTAAACTGGTTAGTCAGCACCATGAATTCAGTGATGGTTCCGGCTATCCAAAGCATTTAAAAGATACTGATTTTTTTGAGTTGGTAGAAATCCTGCAGGTGGCGGATTTTTACGATGAGTTTATCCATGGTCTGACGGATAAACCGGGTATGTTACCGGTTAATGCGCTTAAGCTGCTTTATCAGTTTGCCCGAAAAGACCAGTTCAGGGAAGAAATTGTCAGTGAGCTGATCCACGTTATGGGTATTTACCCCCTTACCAGCGCGGTACGTTTAAGTTCCGGCGAAAAAGGAGTGGTGGTGGAAATTGATAAACAGAAACCGCTGTTGCCGCAGGTTAAAATTATCTATGAAGCAGGCGGTAAACGCTGTATAGATGAACGTATTGTGGATCTCTCACATTGTGAACAGGATGAATTACGGGTGTCCGGAGTGATAGAGCCCTTAGATAAGAAAGAAGATCCAATGGGCCTGTTACGAGTGAGTCATGCCTGAAAATCTGCATCCTCTTACTGAAAGGTTACTGTTTCAGCACCTTACAGCAGGTGTTCTGCATCTGGATGCTCAAAAAAATATTCTGGCAATCAATCCCTATGCTGAAAATATTCTTAAATGGCAGGATGCGGATATACAGGGACGTAATAGTCATGATGTCCTGTGTGCCAATGAGGGACGCTATTATCATAGTAAAGAACACTGTCCTATGCTGCATTTGGCGGATGAGGGGGAACAGGATGCCCATGAACTGACCTGGGTGGACAAAGAAGGGGTTTATCTGCAGATAGATGCCCGGTTTATTCAGCTTAATAATAATGAAACCCTGGTTCTGTTTCGTGAGTGTGCCGATTCCGGATTCAGTGAAAATGAAATTAAACGACTGTCCCTGTTTGCCGAATTAAGTCCGGCCCCTATTCTACAGCTTGATGATGAAGCCGTAATGCATTATGCCAACTCCAGTATGACAGAATTGCTGGTTGAATACGGCTTTAATGACATGGGACGTCCTGCGATTCTGCCGGATAATATTGAAACCATTTTGCAGCAATGCATAGAAAATAATAAAACAATAGACGGTGTGGAAAGCGGTGCTGATAATCGATGGTATTACTGGAATTTTCACCCGGTTGAACAGCATGGACTGACCCTTGTTCAGGTTTATGGAGTGGATATTACCGAACGGAAATAGTATGAGCAGAAGCTTAAATCACTTAAAGAACTGGCCGAAGCGCATAATGAGCAGAAAAGCAGTTTTGTTGCTAATATGAGTCATGAACTAAGACCGCATATGAATGGCGTTATTGGTTTAAGTGGTCTGCTTATGGATACTCCTTTGGATAATGAGCAGAAAGATTTTGTATATAAAATACAGAACTCCGCCAACTCACTGCTGCATATTATTAATGATATTCTCGATATTTCCAAAATAGAGTCAGGCAAACTGAGTATCGATCCGATTGAGTTTAATTTTCATAATCTGATCATAGATGCACTGCATATTGTTGACATCAAGGCAAAGGAAAAAGGTATAGAGCTGGAATACCGGCTGGATAAAAAAATGCCGGAATATATTATCGGAGATGCCATTCGCATACGTCAGATCCTGATCAATTTTATTACCAATGCAGTTAAGTTTACTGCAGAGGGTTATGTGCTGATGGATATCCGCTGCCATGAACTGATAGATAAGGAAGTTAACTTTACGATTTCCGTTGAAGATACCGGAATCGGCATTGCAGAAGATAAAATTGAGCATGTATTCGGAAAGTTTAATCAGGCCGATGTCTCAACTACCCGAAAGTTCGGCGGTACTGGTCTGGGCCTGTCCATTAGTAAAGAACTGACTGAATTAATGGGTGGAGAAATCGGTCTGCAAAGTGAACTGGATAAAGGTTCGGTATTCTGGTCCCGCTTCCATCTTCCGGTGGCGAAAACAGAACAGCACAAACCAGTACAGGAGCGGTTTAATGCTGTTATTAAAGATCAGGCGGTATTTCTGCTGGGTGGCAAACCACTGAGCAGAAAGATAATGTTGGAACTCTTTACTGACAGTCAGGCTGAGGCAGAAAGTTACAACAGTGCAGACCAGTTTAAGGAGCAGTTGACAGAAGGAAAAATTAAACTGCAGGCAGAGTCTTTGTTGATATTTCTTGAAACTGAAAGCGATCAGTCAATACAGACTGTTTGTTGTGGTCTAATAGAACTGGACACTTTAATAAGAGATAATAACAATCAATTATTGAGGTGTCATAATGGGACAGACACGAACATACAAACAATATTCTAAAGAATATAAAGAAGAAGCG
>JBHNNM010000324.1:0-3217 GCA_048563625.1 Gammaproteobacteria bacterium
ATAGCCTGACTTTGGAAGGTAGGCTGTTCACTATGAAGGTGGTATTTCAGGTTTGTTCATTTAACCACTGCTGACTTAAACCACCGCAATGAGCGTTTACACAGTTATTTTTACACCCTCTCCCCTAGGGGGACGCCACTTTTCTTACCTGCAGAAAAATCCATACTTTTAACAATTTCCAGAGCTTCTGGATATTAAAATGACTCAATAGCCTTTTTAAGTAAATCAATAACCGGACCGTAATGATTAATTAAAATATTACGATACTGTTCAAAAAGTTTATTGACTTCTGCATTATCATTTTCAAGCAATTCCATGATTTGTTTTAAAACACCCATTAAGTCTTCATCTGATATATCATCATCCAGTTTTTTCTGCTTAATAACTGAATAACAGGCATATTATTATGAAAGGTCTCCAGTAATTGCCGGAGATTATTTAATAAAACATCATCTGACTGTTGTTTTCGTAAACTTTTTTCCAGAGATTGACAGGTTGAGTAAATTTCCATTAACCCAAGATTTCCAGCCGCACCTTTTAAACCATGAACCTTTTCAATGGCCTGTTTGTAGCCCTCATTATGAATTAACTTATTGATAGCTTGCCAGTCTTCATTATGATGCTTATCAAACAATTTCAGAAAATATAAGTATTCACTTATATTTTTCATAAAGCTATGTAAGCCAGTTCGATAATCCAGACCGGGTATTTTATCTAATTGTCTCTAAACACTGTCTATATCATCTGACTGAACGAGTTCAAAACGATTATCCTCATCAGTAAATTCATCCTCAATGAGTACCTGTCTGGATTTCTTTGGTAACCATTTAATTAAAACTTTAAACAGATCATCCGGAGCAACCGGTTTTAAAATAAAATTATTCATTCCAGCATCCAGACAGGTTTGACGATCTTCTTCAAAGGCATTAGCACTTAAAGCAATAATAGGCAGGGTTCGGTATTTATCCTGTTGTCGAATTAATTGAGCGGCTTCAAGCCCATTCATTTCAGGCATTCTTATATCCATAAGGATCAGGTCAAAATCCATTTTTTCTAGTTTCACCAGGACAATATTGCCAGTCTCTGCTGTTTCAATACTTAAGCCCGCATCACTTAATAAAGCAGCCATCATTTCACGATTAATTTGATTATCTTCCGCCAGCAAAATTTTTGCACCTCGATAATATGACAGGAGCTCCTGTTTGCTATCGAGTGCTGCATCCAGATTAGAAATCTCATCAACAGTCTGACCAATTTTTAGCCAGGCCGTAAACCAGAAGGTACTGCCTCTACCCTGTCCACTTTCAACCCCGACTTCTCCACCCATTAATCTTGCTAAACGATCAGTAATACTTAGTCCAAGTCCTGTTCCACCAAAATGACGGGCTGTAGATGAGTCTTCCTGCTCAAATGCCTCAAAAATATGTTTCAGTTTTTCCGCGTCAATACCAATTCCTGTATCTTCAACTTCAAAACGAATTAAAACATCGTTATTTATTTCCTGAATTTTTCTAACACGACAATGTATTCACCCCTACGCTGTAAATTTTATAGCATTGCCGACCAGGTTAATCAGAGCCTGCTTGAGCCGTGTCATATCACCAAAAAGAAATTCAGGGATATTATCCATTTTAATATCAAAACTCAGGCCTTAATCATCTATCTGGGATTTAAAGATCATATACACCTGCTGCAACAAATCTTCCGAACGAAAGTCCTGCAAGTCCAGCCCAAGCTTCCCTGCTTCTATTTTTGACAGATCAAGTATGTTATTGATAATGGATAAAAGATGATGAGCAGATTTATCAATAGTATCCAGCAGGTTTTTCAGCTTTTCTGTCTCAGCATCCTGTTTTAATAAATACGTTACTCCCAGAACAGCATTCATAGGCGTGCGTATTTCATGACTCATATTAGCAAGAAATTCACTTTTAGCCCGGTTGGCCGCGTCTGCTTTCCAGTGCTTTATTTAATTCAATGGTTCTACTGGCCACCAGTTTTTCCAGATGATTACGATATTCATCCAGTTCCAGTCCCATTTTCTTTTTCTCTGTAATTTCTTTTTGTATTGAAACATAATGAGTAATCTTGCCATCACTTTGACGAAGAGGCGCTATAATGGCAAATTCAATATATTCTTCACCATTCTGTCGTTTATTGTAAAACTCGCCTTTCCATTCCCGACCATTAGTTAAATGCTGCCACAAATCAATATAGGTTTGCTCTGGGGTATGCCCGGAGTGTAATATTCTCGGATTCTTTCCAATAACTTCTTCCCGACTGTATCCGGAATTTTTAACGAAAGTATCATTCACATACTCAATTTCCACTTTAGTATTGGTAATAACAATACTTTCAGGGCTTTGCTCAACAGCAAGCGCCAGTTTTTGCAGCCTCATTTCCAGTTTTTTGCGTTCAGTAACATCCTGAACTGTACCCAGTGAAAACAGCGGTGTTCCATGCTCATCATAAGTCGTCTGACAACGTTCATTAACATATTTTATCCGTCTATCCCCCATTAATAACCGATGCTCGACATTGTATTGCGTTTTATTTTTAACAGATTCATAAAACGCATTATGTACAAACTCTTTATCATCCGGGTGAATGACTCTGATAAAATTTTCGTAAGAAGGTTTAAATTCATCTGGGTCAAGTTCAAACAGCGTATATATCATATCAGACCATTGTAAATCACTCGTAATATGATTAAGTTTCCAGCTGCCAAGAAGGCCAACAAACTGAGCCTGTTTCAGCAAGGATTCATTTTCCCTTAATTCTTCTGTACGCTGTTTTACCATGCGCTTCAGGCTAAAGTTCCAGAAAACCACCAGTACAAAAACAGCAAAAACTACCACCAGAATTTGCCATAAAAACTCATAATTAACTGTGCGCTCAAAACGAATAGATGACCAGTGCCGGAAAATCTCCTTACGTTCAACAGTTGGAATGGCATTTAATGCTTGTTGAAGAATGCTCCTAAGGATAGGCCAGTCTTTACGTACTGCCATTGACTGATTATTTAAATAGGGGGTTTTAGCAACAATACGGATATGTTCAAGATTCAGTTTCTGAAGATAATAGTTAATAACAACACATAGGTATGTCTTTAGGTTGTTCTCCGCTTTAATGAGTGAGATTTTGTCCAAAATAGAACATGCTCTGCTCATCAGGAATGGAGGTTTGCCTGATTTTTAGTTTAAAATATTCGGTATCC
>JBHNNM010000325.1:0-3205 GCA_048563625.1 Gammaproteobacteria bacterium
GGGGGGTTTATCAAAGCGGAACATCAGCCGCGTTAAACCTGGCTTGAGGTCAGGCTTAAAACAGTATTATTCAGGTTGAACTTCGTAACTATAAATCCCAATACTGATTGATAATCAATACGAAAAACAGTTTCTTCAACTTGCTTCCTTTTTCATATTAACGTCAGTCATAACCGAAGGCGAAAAGCGGCATAGCGAGTAACAAAACAAATGCGCACAGCTTTTTTGACGTCTGCGATTATGGCTTTGTTATGTTCTTTTACTCCAGTAACCAGGCTTTCTACTATTATGCATCACGGCTACAATATATACTGTTTTCTGATTAAATCGATAAATTACTGAGAAAGGGAACTTACTAAGTAAAAATCGGCGAAAGCCATTATGAAACTTTGTCCATGTATTTGGAAGCTCAATAATTGCTTGATATGCCGTTTCAAGTTCGGTTAGAAAATCTTCGCCCAAACCTACTGCCTGGTTTTGGTACCACTCATATGATGCCTTTACTTCATGCTCAATATCAGGGTGGAATACAATATTAAGCATTTTACTGCTTTATTTTATTTTTAATTCCATTCCAGGAAACGCCCTTTACTGCACCTGACTCCAGTTCTGTAAATCTCTGTTGGGCCAACTCTCCCCATGCTTGATCCACACTATTATCATGCTTAACTTCCAGTGAAGAAATCAGACAGTGAGCAACTAATGCCTTTTCATCAGAGGAAAGATTTTCTATATTTTCAATTACCTGCTTAAATGCCGCTGACATTATTAGCCTCCTGTAATTCTGATGAATATTCTATTATGGTGAAATGCAGTATGTTGTTCTTTTAACATAACAAGTTACCAAGTAGTTTTCATTTAATCATGGCACACATTGAAAATTTACTCAAGTATACCCTATGAAGCCTCTAATACCTTTCTGGATATTATGACTGTTCCAGTTTTTCCAGATGATGCCAGCGGTTGATAATACGGCAGAACAGTTCGGCGGTCTGCTCGGTGTCGTATTTAGCTGAGTGGGCATCCTCATCACTCCATTCCAGACCGGCAGCCTGTGCAGCCCGGGAGAGCACGGTCTGACCATAGGCGAGGCCGCCTAAAGTTGCGGTATCAAAGGTGCTGAACTTGTGAAATGGATTGCGCTTGATATTATTGCGCTCAACCGCCGCAGTCAGGAAGTTCAGATCAAAGGTGGGGTTATGGCCTACCAGTATGGCACGGCTGCATCCGGTCTGCTTGATTTCCCTGCGTATAGGCTGAAAAATTTCTCTTAATGCGTCCGCCTCGGGCTTGTTCATTCTAAAGGGATTGTACGGATTAATGCCGGTGAATTTCAGAGCGCCTTCGTCCAGGCTAGCGCCGGGAAACGGCTGAATATTGCAGGCATAGGTTTCATGGCAGTATAAATCGCCCTGTTCGTCCATGCGCAGAATTGTTGCGGCCACTTCCAGCAGAGCATCGGTTTTAGGATTAAACCCGGCAGTTTCCACATCGACCACGACCGGTAAAAATCCCCGGAAGCGGGTGACAATGCCGGTGGTGGGTTTTTCTTTTTTGGGGGTATTATTGCTCATCGGGCTGGTATTGTAGTTCCTGGTAAATGAATATTTGTGTTATGGAATAAATTTCCAGTGAATGGTCTGTCCGGCCCGTGAGGGTACTACCACATCATCACCATAAGGATAGCTTTGGGGCACCGTCCAGGATTCTTTTCTCAGGGTGATTTGGTCACTATTGATGGGCAGACCATAAAATTCTGCACCATGGATACTGCAGAAATTTTCCAGCTGCTCCAGGGCATCGGCATTTTCAAAGGCCTCAGCATAGAGTTCAATGGCGGCAAAGGCGGTAAACATGCCGGCACAACCGCAGATGGTTTCTTTTTTACCCCGGGCATGAGGAGCGCTATCAGTGCCCATAAAGAATTTGCTGTTACCGGAAGTCGCAGTTGCAATTAATGCCTGACGGTGGGTTTCCCGTTTTAAGACCGGCAGGCAGTAATGATGCGGTTTTATACCGCCCACCAGCATATCGTTGCGGTTCATTAGCAGGTGGTGGGCGGTAATGGTTGCGCCAATATAGTCGGAGCTTTCACGTACAAAATCTGCGGAATCCCGGGTGGTAATATGTTCAAACACCACTTTCAGTTCAGGAAAGTCATGAATAATCCCAATCAGTCGTTGCTCAATAAACTGTTTTTCCCGGTCAAAAATATCTATTTCGGGATCGGTAACTTCACCATGAACCAGCAAGGGCAGACCAAGAGCCTGCATTTTTTCCAGAGCCGGATAGCATTGTTTAATATCCGTTACACCGGCATCAGAATTGGTGGTGGCTCCGGCAGGATAGAGTTTGACGGCATAAACCAGACCGCTGTCAACTGCATGCTGTATTTCTTCAGCAGAGGTATTATTGGTTAGGTAAAGTGTCATCAGGGGCTGAAATGCGCTTTGCGGCTCCAGAGCCTGCATAATCTCTTGGTAATAAGCACTGGCCAGTTCGGTGGTGGTCACTGGAGGTGTAAGGTTGGGCATAATAATGGCCCGTCCGCACTGCTGGGCCGTAAACGGCATAACGGCTTTTAGCCCTGCTCCGGCCCGCACATGCAGGTGCCAGTCATCAGGTCGGATGAATTGTATTTCGCTGCCGGGCGGCATACTGGATTTATTTGAGGCTATGGACACGCAGAGGCTTCCTGTTATTCAGATGGGCTATTCTAATCGTTGACAGCGGTTGGTGGCAAGTTCAATAACAGCTAAAGAAATAATGGCTTTATCAATTCAGGCGCTTTCTGGATCAATTTTCTCACAGGCCTGCTTAACCATGTTCTCAGTAATCGGAATTTCTCTGCCGTTTTCATCAATAATGGCAGCACCATGAAAATCAATGCATAGCTTATCTTTTATGGTTGATTCTGTGTCAGGATCTGGGAGATTGGTTTTTTGAGTATCGTTCATAATTTCTAACCGCTGTTTTAAGTTGAGGGGCTATGGTTTGCCCCTGTTATTTTACTGTAATTCCCCATAGAGCGCTTTGGCTTTATCCTGTTCCATATAATGTTTCTCAGAATTTATAATTTTTTCCAGGATAGCCTTTGCTTTTTGGGTTTGTCCTAACTGTTTGTATGTATAGGCCAGGTGATACTGGACATCGTTATCATCAGGTAGTTTTTCTGCAGCCTGTTGCAACAGTTCCAGTGCTTTTT
>JBHNNM010000326.1:0-3200 GCA_048563625.1 Gammaproteobacteria bacterium
TAATTAATAACTAAATCTTCTCTTAAACAGTTAAAACGGCACAGGGTATTGCCGTAAAACAGAGTTTATATCATTTAATACCTCGTCTGACAGACTGATTTCAAAGGCATTGATATTGCTTTCCAGCTGCTCCATTTTAGTGGCTCCAATAATGCTAGAAGTGACTCCATCTACCTGGACGCACCAGGCCAGAGACATTTGTGCAGGATTAAGCTGATGTTTTTCTGCCACTTCCAGATAAGCTTTTACCGCATTATTAACGGTAGATGTATCACGGAACAGGCCATTGCGCTGGGTGGCAGTCCAGCGACTGCCGGCCGGTCTTGCACCATTTAAATATTTACCGCTTAATACTCCACCGCCTAGTGGTGACCAGGGCAGAAAGGCAATGTCTTCATGCATACAGTTTTCCAGCAGATAAGGCCAGTCTTTGGTATGAATAAGGCTGAATTCATTCTGTATGGACACCGGCCGGGGCAGATTATGCTGTGCGCTTAATTTCAGGTAGGTATTAATGCCCCAGGTGCTATCATCAGAAAGGCCGAAGTGACGTATTTTCCCCGCTTTTATACAATGCTTGATGCCGTATAAAATATCCAACATTTGCTCAGTATGTTGCTGGCTGTCCACTTTAGAAAATTGCACCATACCGAGCCAGTGTTTACCAAAATGGGGTGAGCTGCGATTAGGCCAGTGCAGCTGGTACAGGTCGATATAATCAGTTTGCAGTCGCTTTAAAGAGGCATCCACAGACTGAATAATGGCATCAGAGGTAATATCAGCCCCCTTGCGGATCCAGGGCAGTCCATTTCCGGCAATTTTGCTGGCCAGTACGATATCTGAACGACACTGGGGATTTTTAGCCAGCCAGCTGCCGATAATACGCTCCGTATTACCGTAGGTATCCGGGCCGGGTGGTATGGGGTACATTTCAGCGGCATCAATAAAATTAATCCCTCTGGATAGGGCATAGTCAATTTGTTGATGAGCTTCCTGCTCAGTATTCTGGGTTCCCTAGGTCATACTGCCCAGGCAGATAGGAGAAACGTTTAAAGCACTTTTTCCTAATGGCTGGTATTTCATATTTATAGTTTAAACGGCTTTATAGGCAAAGCGAAGATAATCAGTAAATTTTTCATCATCCATCTGGTTAAGTTCCTTTTCCAGTACATCCAGATGAGAAACCACTACTTCTGAATGGGCTTTTAGTTGCGTGTATAACTGCTGGGCCCTGGTTTTATCCTGTTCATCTGTGATTTCAGCTTTTCTGCCAAACAGTTTGCCCCAGAACCCCTGCTTTTTTTCCTCTTTACGAAACAGTAATTTAAATATTTCCTGGTAGGTTTCATGTAAATCAATGTGCGGCTGCTCTATTTCACGAAAACCCTTAATAGGAGCCAGAACCTGACCATCATGATAATACCATTGGCCAAATTTACAATCTGTTGCATAAACCGGTATCTGGTTTTCTTCCAGGGGCACTCCCAGGATCAGAGCATGGGCATGAGATACCCAGTTTAAATGGGCGCGTTTAGCAGCACGAATATGGCGTAAATTTTCCTGTTTGTCCAAAGTAATACCTCATTTATTAACATTATTTTTGTGAATGAAGTATAAACGATTGATTTAATATCTAATAGGCAGGCAAAGAGATTAAAACAACAATATAAGAAATAGCTTACATAAAACTATGGATTATAAATTTTTTTGAGGTGGTGTTATAATTGTAGGAGTTTATGTCTGGTTGGGATACGTTCCCATGCTAAAGCATGGGAACGAAGATAATCAAAACTTAATCAATAAGATTCTATGTGATCAGGCCGCCATCTGTTCACCATAAACACTGCGAACTACGGGGTAGAACTTTTCAGTTTCACTGATAATGCGATCCTGGATCATATCAAAGATTTCATTGGTTTCTTTAACAAACCGATCGTGATCTTTAATACGCAACTTGTGATTATGACACCAGCGCTTAGTGTATTGCTTGAATACCCGCTTGATTTCTGCCGAACCGGATAAAAAGTTCTCTGCAGTATTTTTAACACTTTGATCAGGATGTGTTAACAGATTTTTGTACAGCTCACGTTCTTCAATATCCATGTGGTTTTTGACCCGTTCAAGCAGGTCGAAAAACAGGTCACAGGTAACATCAGTATCGCAAATAGTACGATCCTGAATCATATAGGTGATAATTTTTGCACGCTCTGCAATCATGTGGTTTTGTTCGTTGAGTTCTTTAAAAGATACCATTGGTCTTGCCTCCTTAAAACAGTAGAATGTTTTCCCTGTTTCTACGTTTCTTTTTCTGGTTTAAAAATAAGTATTTAGTGGTTATGTGTTGATTGATATAGCGAGTTATTTAAGCAATAAATAAACGCCGTTCAGTCTGATCTGACTGTTTTTTTATTATTATGATTCTTTTGCAGTGCAGGCTATTTCCAGGCTCGTTATCAAGCCGGTAATTCATGTTTTATTTATAGTTGATTAATATTATTCATATAATACAAATTAAGTCTTACATGATTTTAACTATTATATTAAGTTGCTATTACACAATGTATTACATTATGTCACAGAACTTAGTATACCTCCTAACATAGGCCTATTGTTAAGTGAACAAAGCCTGTTGTCAAGACGAATTAACCCTAATTTATGAATGTTTTTAAAGTATTTGCAAAATAACACAGGAGTCATTTAAGATCCGGTCGTCAGGCAAACATTTATAATGAAAAAAATCACCCATAAAAGGTATATATATATTGAACATAAAATTTTTTCGAAACGTGTTAATCCATTTGACTGTTGTAACCGGGCTGTTCTTAAGTCAGGCCGGCTTTGCTGATTATCTTGCCGGTGAAGAAGCTAATCGGCGTGGAGACCGGGATACAGCCTTTAAGGAGTTTTATAATGCCGCACAAAATAAGGATGCCCTGGCCTACGGCAAGCTGGGCAGTATGTATTTATACGGCCTAGGTACCCCAAAAGATTACCGGCAGGCCTATATCTGGTTTCATATGGCCTATTTAAGCGGCGAAAGGGAAGGTGAACGGTTTAGAGATGCGGCTTCTTCAACTATGAGCAGAAAAGAGTATCTGGAAGCCGTAGAGGCAGCAGAACAGCAAAGGCTTAAACTGGGGCTTGGAAAAACACCAGAACATTAATGTTTAGAGCATAGATGTTTTCCTTAAACCTAAATA
>JBHNNM010000327.1:0-3186 GCA_048563625.1 Gammaproteobacteria bacterium
ACTCGCTATGATAAGCTGGAAAGAAACTATGCCAGTACATTAGCGTTAGGCTGTTGTATGGTGTGGCTTCCTATGTGGAATGGTTAAATTTTGTACACAAAAGATCAACAGCCCCTAGCCTGTTCTAATTTTAAATTTTGTGAAACAGAGCACATTCAGGTCTTATTATGCCGTCTGCACAAGTACAAAACAGCCCCTTTCTGATTGAAAATGAACAGCAGTATCAGCAATGGAAGCAGCAGAAGCTAAACGTTTATCCAGAGTCTATTAAAGAGCTGACTGTAAGCGTTGCCGATCCCTTTAAGCTGAGTGAGCAAGAATTTCAGGCTATTAAAGCGAGGCTGCAGAAAGCCAATATGGTTATTTATGATCTGGGTCACAATAGTAATGCAGCAGACAAGAATATTCCTGAACAGCTGGGATATCAGCTGGGAATTTCCTCACTGGATAAAAATGAATGTGCTGATAATGACGGCTTTACTTCAATCCAGGTAGTCGATCAGGGTTTACATGCCATGTATATTCCTTATAGTGAAAAAGGCATTAACTGGCATACTGACAGTTATTATAATCGTTTGTCACAACAGATATACAGCATGATTCTGCATTGTGTCCGGCCTGCGGCAGAGGGTGGAGAGAATCAGCTCTGGGATCATGAAATAGTGTATATTTTACTGCGTGATAAAAACCCGGAGTATATTCAGGCTCTTATGCAGAACGATGCCATGACGATTCCTAAAAATGTGATAGACGGTGAGTTAATCCGCCCGGATCGCAGCGGGCCGGTATTTATGATCACAGAAGAAGGGCGTTTGCATATGCGTTATACGGCGCGTGCCAGAAATGTGATCTGGAAGGATGATCCGCTGACTCAGGAAGCACAGCAGGTATTAAGAGACATTTTAAATAGCGAGTCTACTTATAAATTTGAAGGCCGACTGGCTGCCGGGCAGGGACTTATCTGCAATAATGTCCTGCATACCCGCAGGACGTTTAAAGATGATCCGCAACAGCCCCGTTTATTATATCGGGGACGGTACTTTGATAAGATAAACTTTAAAAACAGCTAGAAAACCGCTTAACTCACCATTTTTCAGTGGTCAGATATTTCTCCAGTCGGTGGATTTTATTGCTGGCGTCCATAAACTCTTTCTGGCTCATAGTGGTCTTATCCGGTTCACAATAAGCATAGACATCGGTATCACGCATTTGCAGATTATCCTCTGCCCGTAACACCTTGCGCATAATAATACTGGTTTTTACACATTGTTCCAGATCGGTAAAGGACTTCTCCATGGTCTGCTGAAATTCCGTATTGGAACCATTGGAAATACAGCTGATAACCAGAAATAAAATAAACTTCATTAACACTGCTCCCAGGGCAGACCATGAAAACGCCAGCCGCCAACCGTGCTGCGCTGGTGCAGTTCATTGAGTTCGCCTTCAAATCCTTCATCGACATTGTATACATTGTCAAAACCGTTATTGAGCAGGTGCAGACCCGCTTCAAAAGAACGCTTGCCGCTACGGCAGATCAGGATAATGGCCGGATGCTGATCATGCTCACCGCATATACCGCCCAGAATCAGTTTACGGATTTCAATGGCAAACTGGGGATTAATATCCCAGTCCGGCTCATCAATCCAGGCAACATGCACAGCCCCCCTGGGATGGCCCACAAATAAAAACTCCATGGAAGAACGTACATCAATTAATAGTGCATTAGGCTGTTCCTGCAGCATACGGTCTGCCTCCTTTGGAGACAGTGGAATCGGTTCCTTATTACTCATCGGGGTTCCTGTTGGGTGATATAAAAATGCTTAAACCAGATTATAGGTAAATTTATATAAAATAACAGGACGTCTAAGGTAATCATCAAGCCGATGATTGCAAAAGGCACACAATGTGCTAATATTTTGTGTATGAAATCTTATGTATGGGATAATGAGAAAAATGCATGGCTTTCTGCAGAACGGGGGATTACATTTGAACGAGTTGTCTTTCGAATACAGAATAACGGCTTGCTGGATGTTATCAGGCATCCCAATATTAAAAAATATCCTCATCAGAAAATGTTTATTGTAAATATTGATGAATATGCCTGGCTTGTTCCGTTTATAGAATCTGAAGATGAAATTTTTCTTAAAACTGTTATTCCAAGCCGCAAAGCAACCAGGAAATATCTGGGAGGTAAATAATGGCTAATAAACTCACACCAGAAGAACAGGAAATACTGGACTCCTATGAAAATGAAGAATGGGAATCTGTTATGGATGATAAAAGCCGTTTAAAGTATCAGACGGCTGCTCAGGCAATGTTTAAGAAGGATAAAAGGGTCAATATCAGAATTTCAGGTAAAGATCTGGAATTGCTTCAGGAACGAGCCTTAATTGAAGGTATTCCATATCAGACATTAATGTCCAGTATTTTGCATAAATATGTTTATGGAAATCTGGTTGATAAATCTCATAAATAATTAGGTAACATCATGGTTGGACGTCGCAGAGCAATAAAAAAGAAAAAAGATCCGGCAAAGCTGGATGCTATTGTTAAAAAAGCCAAGGTACAGATCAGTGAGCGTGAAAAAGGCTATCGGGAACAGTCCCTGAAAATCCATCCCTGGGTCTGCGGGCGCTGTGGAAAAACATTTACCCGTGAAAACCTGCACCTGCTGACCGTGCATCATATCGATCATGATCATAATAATAATCCGCCGGACGGTAGCAACTGGGAAAATCTATGTATTTACTGCCACGATAATGAGCACCAGAAAATGAATGAATATCAGGAGTTTGGTGATATGGCGGTTAATAAGGAAAGTGAAGCGGCCACTCACATAACCCCTTTGCGGATTTAAAGTCCCTGCTTGATAAAGATGAAAAATAACTTAATGCCGATTGCTTGCGGTCATTATTTAAAAAGCGTTATACTGAAATTACTCTGAGGTATCACGGATATATAATAATAGATAATAATTAGTCCGCCCTGAACAAATCATAGTGTATTGATTTATAAGGAAATGTTGCTGAATTACGGGTGTTAAATTTGCAAGTTTTTGGTAAAACAAGCCTTATTACCTTGCAAATTTCCAGACCAAAATGAAGCCAAAGAAACAGCCAAAAATACCTCAGGAAGACCTGTTCAGGATGCGCCTTGAAAACATGCTGGACATAAACCATGAGTTGA
>JBHNNM010000328.1:0-3178 GCA_048563625.1 Gammaproteobacteria bacterium
CTTCACTCATCAGAGCGGAGAAGAGCCCAAATTGATAATATAATCTGCATCATCAATAGTATATATCATGGTGTTTTATATGGGTAACGCTCAGATGCCAGTTCTTGATCATAGGTGGCGTTATTATGGATCGTAATCGCCCCATATATTTATACACAATGGCGTGAATAAGTGCTAGAATCACGCCATGAGATGGATATGGCAACAGCCGGACTGGGCAGATTTTCGCTATGAAAAGCGAATGCTCAAAGACCGGGAATTTGAATTTCGCCTAAACTCAGGGCGCTTGGTGGGTCGCTTTGATGCGCTTCCTATGGCGTCCCAAGAAGATGCTACGATCGACTTGATGCTTTCTGAAGCCATCAAAACCAGCGCGATTGAGGGCGAGGATCTGGACAGGGAATCGGTCAGGTCATCACTACTGTCTTTGATAGCATCGGATATGCTACCGGAGAACATAGACCAGAAAGCAGCGGGGGCTGCTTTGCTGCTGGTGGACGTCCGCAAAAACTGGCAAACATCCCTGACGCATGAACTGCTGGGCAAGTGGCAATCCATGGCTGTTCCAGAGCAGCGTTATACGTCACTTCTACGGGGCGCATACCGCAACGATCCTTCGCCCATGCAAATAGTGAGCGGGCCTTACGGTCGGGAAAAGGTTCACTATGAGGCCCCGCCAGCAGCTAAGGTGCCTAATGAAATGGCCAGATTCATCGACTGGTACAACCGGACCAGTCCCTTGAATGAGGACAAGAAGGTCCCCGGGATTGTCAGAGCAGGGATTGCCCACCTCTGGTTCGAGGTGATTCATCCCTTTGACGATGGTAATGGGAGAGTCGGCAGGGCGATTGCTGACCATGCACTTTCGCAGTCTCTCGATTATCCCACTACGGCTTGTTTAGCCACGGCGATAGAAGCGGATAAAAAGTCCTATTACCTGCAACTGGAGAACGCGAGCCGTGGAGGCCTTGACGTCAATGTCTGGCTGGATTACTTCGCAGACACCATCATCAAGGCACAGAATATTGCCCGGGAAGAAGTGGATTTTGTACTGGCCAAGACACGTTTCTGCGAAGTCTATGGTGATCAGCTGAATAAGCGGCAGGCGAAGATTGTGTCGAGAGTGTTCGCGGAGGGCCGAAAAGGCTTTGAGGGAGGTATAACAACCAGGAAATACGAAGCGATTACCAAGTGCCCAAACAGAACAGCCAGTCGTGATCTATCTGATCTGCTTGCCAGGGGGATCATCGTGCCGCTACCGGGTGGTGGCAGAACAACGCGTTATGAGTTGACCGTTGTTGAGCCGGACGGATTGGGTTCTAAGGGGAATGATTGACTTTGTGACTCAGCGATTTCTGTGTCAATTAGAAAGATTTTCTGAGTGTGGTATTTTTCATGCTATTATCGTTTAGCAGGAAAAAAAGCCATTGAATAAAAAAGACAAAAAAGGCTTATTGATAATAGAGTGGGAATGATTCCGGATGTGGCATGATTCATTTTTATATTCACGTCATTTTTGTGTGGAATGTGGCGTGAAAGATAAGAAGTGACAGGTAGTGTGAATGGGAAACAGTCATGTATCTGTACAAAATAAAGATAAGCAGGATGAGTTATGGATGCGCCAAGCTTTAAGGCTGGCGCATAAGGCGGCACAACTGGGTGAGGTGCCGGTGGGTGCGGTGCTGGTTAAGGATAATCAGTTGCTGGCTGAGGGCTGGAATCAGCCTATTGCCGGGCATGATCCTACGGCCCATGCGGAAATTATGGCCATTCGCTGTGCTGCTCAGGTTGAGCAGAATTATCGGCTGCCGGGTACTACTTTGTATATTACCATTGAACCCTGCAGTATGTGCGCCGGAGCGATTGTGCATGCCCGTGTTGAGCGGGTGGTGTTTGGGGCTGTAGAGCCTAGAGCCGGAGCCGCAGGCAGTGTACTGAATTTATTACAGAACAGTCAGTTTAATCATCAGGTGGAAGTACAGTCAGGGATACTGGCTGAAGAGTGCGGGCAGGTTTTAAAGGATTTTTTTCGTTCGAGAAGGAAAAACAGGCAGAAATAAGCGGTTAAGATTAAGGTAGTTCCCATGTGAATCATGGGAACCCGATTATTAAAATTACTTGTCTTTAATATCCAGTAATTCAATATCAAATATCAGTGTAGCTCCGGGTGCAATAACCGGGGCTGAGCCCTGGTCACCATAGGCCAGATCCGATGGAATGGTTAAGCGCCATTTTGAACCCACGGGCATCATCTGCAGGGCTTCAATCCAGCCTTTAATGACACCGTTAACTGGGAACTGTGCAGGTTCACCGCGAACCACAGAGCTGTCAAAGACTGTGCCGTCAACCAGAGTACCGTGATAATGAGTAACCACCATATCTTCAGGGCCTGGCTTTTTGCCGGTACCTTCTTTTAAAATTTCGTACTGCAGACCGGATTCAGTCGTTACCACCCCTTCTTTTTTGGCGTTTTCATTCAGAAAGGCTTGTCCTTCTGCTTTATTGGATTCAGCCGCTTTAGCGGACTGTTCCTGTATTTGCTGGTTAATGGCAGAAAAAGCCGCCTGCATTTCGTTTTCTGAAAAACGCATGGGCTTGTTATTGAAAATATCACTTAAGCCAATGATCAGAGCATCCAGGCTGAAACCTGGAAAAGACTGGCCCTTGACCTGCTGACCTAATTGCAGACCGATACCATAGCTGACTTTTTCAGCATCTGTTTTAATTGTTAATTCTTCGTTACTCATAATGACCACTCGGTTAGTCGGCTCAGGTTTTTGAAATAAAAAGCCGGCGTTTAAAAACGCAGAATTATAACATGAATTACAGGTGATTTATTCAGGTTTGGTCTTTGTAAAGTTTAAAGTCTGCGGTAAACAGATATTTGGGCGTAAAGTTGCTGTTTTTAACCGTTTCGGTATTACAGTACTGAACCTGATTTCTACCGGCCAGCTTGGCCTTCTGAACGGCAAAATCAACACATTGCAGTACTTCTTCCAGGGATTGATTATCCTGCACAATAGCAAAACCGATACTGACTGTAATACCGAACTTGTGGTTCTCAAACTTGAAAACATGTTCAGAAATAGCGTTACGTATGCGTTCAGCGGTAATATTGGCACCATGCAGCTCTACCTCCGGCAGAATAATAAGAAACTCATCGCTATTATAACGGGCT
>JBHNNM010000329.1:0-3177 GCA_048563625.1 Gammaproteobacteria bacterium
TGTCGGTGTTTCATATAACAATTCTCCTGTCTTTGAGTGATGTCTTGTCCTGACAAGTGCTTTCTCCACAAGAAAAAGTACTTATCTTAATTCATCACTCAACCGGACAAGATAATTGTCGTTAGACCGGACAAGATAATTGTCGCCTAATAGTGATGAGCTGGCAGAACTGGCAAAGGACTTTAATGTCTTTGTTTCCAAGATTAAACGGGTAGTGGATCTGGTGGTGTTTGCTTCGACTAACCTGGCTAAAGAAGCCTTTAAAATGAGTTCGGTTACTAAGTGCGCCCAGGAGCTTTCCAGTACCCAGGAGAAAAAGGTCGCTGAAATTTCCCAGATTAATAGTGAAATGTCTGAGCAGATGGTTTTTATTGCTGAAAAGGCAATAGCCGCGGCCAATTCAGTTGAAGAAGCCCGGCAGGTGGCTGAAAATGGCCGTAATATTATTAGGCAATCCGTGACATCGGTAGAGAAAATTGCCACTGAAGTGGAAGCCTCCTCAGTCGTGGTACAAAATCTGGCGGATGACAGTAATAGTATTGGTGAAGTCGTCGGTGTTATCCAGTCCATTTCTGAACAGACTAATCTGCTGACATTAAATGCAGCCATTGAAGCAGCGCGTGCCGGGGAAGCCGGACGAGGCTTTGCCGTAGTAGCGGATGAAGTCAGGAGTCTGTCACATAAGATCCAGGAAGAAACTATTATTATTAAGGAAAAAATAGATAAGCTTCAGAATGCCTCAACCAATGTTGTTGATAAAATGTCAGCCATGCAGGAACATGCCAATACGACGGTAGGACTGTCATCAGAAGCCGGGGATGCTTTTAACAATATTGTCAGTGATATTACTGCCGTCACTGAAATGAATAAGGAAAATGCTGAACAGACCCGGATTCAGAGACAGAATAACGAACGTATTAACCTGGCCCTGGAACAACAGACTATTATGTCTCAGACCATGGCGAAGACTTCCCAGGATGCTTATAACTCCGGCAATGAGTTTAAAATTATGGCTGAACAGCTTAAAGATATTGTTGAGCAGTTTGTTAGTATACCGGAGGAGGAGAGTGACGGCTCAGTCAGCAGTGAATCGGATGAGCCTCATAACAGAGAAAAAACCCACTGCAGTGAAATGAAAGAAAAAATGAATGAAGTAGAACTGTTTTAAATGATCAGGGATGAAGCTTTTTGTCATCCGGCAGAAAATGATCCGCCAGGGTACTGTAGATTGGGGTTGTACAAATGGACTTGGAAATGGCGGTGGCAATAAAAGCTGTTAACATCATGGGCAGAATCAGTTCATGTTTATTGGTCATTTCCATAACAATAACAAATGCAGTAATAGGTGCCTGAACCACTCCGACAAAATACCCTACCATACCGAATAAAATAACAGGGCCATAAGGATAATCACCCAGCAGTTGCGCAATGTGTGCCCCCAGTCCGGCACCGGTAGCCAAGGAAGGCGCAAAAATACCGCCGGGGATACCGCTCAGATAGGATACTACAGTCGCTATCAGTTTCAGATAACCGTACTGGTTAGTCAGTTCAGCTTCTCCCATCACCATGGAACGGGCTTCTTCATAACCGCTGCCATAGGTCAGTTCTCCGGAATAAAAACCGATAATAGCAATACTCAGACCGCATAAAGCGGCAATTAAAAAAGGCCGGTTTTCCCGAAAGGGTGCAATAAACCAGCTGCCGTGGATCAGCATCAGGCTGAAGCTGCCGCCTAACAGTCCACCCACAATGCCGCAGGCCAGTACTGGAATAATAGCATCATAAGTTTTAATGACTGCAGAAGAAGATCCAAAATAAGTATAATCTCCGGTAAAAGAAATGGCTGTAATAGAAGCGGCCATAATGGCAGTTAACAATAAGCCGCGGGTACGTTGTTCAAAGGAGCGGCTGAGTTCTTCAATAACGAAAACAATACCAGCCAGTGGTGTATTAAACGCCGCCGATACACCGGCCCCGCCTCCGGCCAGGATTAAAATACGCTCCATATCATAAATTCTAAAGCGTACAAAACGGCGTAGTGAAAACATAATAGCCGCTCCAACATGCACCGTTGGTCCTTCACGGCCAATAGAGGCACCACTTAACAGGCCCAGGATACATAATATAACCTTACCCACCGCAATACGCAGGGTAATAAGTATACTGCGCTCTTTTTCGTGACTCATTTCCAGAGAAGCCAGAACCTGTGGGATACCACTGCCCTCGGAACCGGGAAAAAACCGGCGGGTCAGCCAGACCACCAAGATCAGCCCCAGGGGGGAGACAATAAAGGGCAAATAAGGAGAGTATTCGATCAGGCGATGAAACATATGGTTGGCCCATTCACTGGAAATGGCCATAAGGGTAGCCACCAGGCCGACTACAATAGCACCGATGGTAAACACAAAATGTGCCCGCCAGTCCTTATGCGTGATTAGCCATTTTCCGGAATGTTTAATATGTTTCAGCATAATTTAAATCAGCAGGTATGGGAGCTTAATTAATATCCAGCAACTCAATTTCAAAAATCAGGGTTGAGCCGAGTTTAATTTTATCACCCACTGCCCGATTACCATAGGCCAGTTTGGACGGTATAAACAATTGCCATTTATCACCATTGTGCATTAACTGCAGGGCTTCAGTCCAGCCTGGGATCACGCCATTGACCGGAAAAGTTGCCGGCTGGTTGCGGGAGTAGGAACTGTCAAATTCAGTACCATCAATTAATGTACCACGGTAATGTGTGGTTACCTTATCCGTTAGTTTCGGGCTGGGACCCGAGCCTTTTTTTATAATCCGATACTGCAGGCCGCTGGGCAGAGTTACTACACCTTCCTTTGTTTTATTAGCGGAGAGAAACGCCTTGCCTTCCTGCTGGTTTTTTTTAAGCAAGGTTTTCTGTGCCAGCTGCTGCTGAATAATTAACTGCTGCTTAAATTCATCTAGAGCACTTTGCATGACTTAGTACCAGTTGGCCTTTTAAGGCATCCTGTATACCCTGTAACAGGATGGGTTCATCCAGTTTAATGCCCTGGATTTTTAGGGAATTAATAAAATTTATGGTTGTTCTCCGCTTTAATGAGTGAGATTTTGTCCAAAATAGAACATGCTCTGCTCATCAGGAATGGAGGTTTGCCTGATTTTTAGTTTAAAATATTCGGTATCCCGAATCCCTCT
>JBHNNM010000330.1:0-3166 GCA_048563625.1 Gammaproteobacteria bacterium
TAGTAATAACGATTACCACCGGTATATACTTTTCAGGATTGTTAATATGTTTGTTTATGGATAATAAAATATTAAAAGCTGTGGTTGCTCCGGAATTTTCAAAGTAACCACCGTCAACCAGATGCCCCCAGACCGGATTTCCAGGTGAGTGCAGACGCCCTGCCGGACTGACATAAGTAAAACGGGCGCTATTATGCACAGCCGTACTGAGGCGAACATCTCTATTTAAAGCATCAAAAAAATCAACTGCATCAAAAAACTGCCGGTGATCAATAAGCAGATTACTGCTGATAACCCGCTTACCGGTTTCAACCCAGGTTGAATTTAAAAAGAGATTAGGAATAGTGTATTTATTCTCATCTTTGATATTCCACAGTTCAAAAAAGTCACCTGCAAATAAATTATTCTGCCTGTTTTGAGCAGGAAATACATTAGCCTAGGCCGCCTCCCATGACTGTTCCAGTGCCCTAGAACGATCAAAAGAAGGAACCGGTAACGGTAGAAAACGCTGCACCAGATCAGGATAGAGCATAAAGGCCACCGCCGGGCTTAAAAAGTCATTCGCCAGTACGGCGCTAGTACACTCCTGGACAGAAGCTTCTGTGATACTCTCGGTATCCTTTAAACGGCATTTAAGCCCTTTATTGACGGCATTAGAACTGAATACACCCTGCTGAACCTGCTCGTGCAGTGCTGCGGCAAATACAGCCGATCCCAGGCTGCCGCCGGAAACGCCACTAAGAGCCAGAACATGCCTGGAGAATTCAGCATTGCTGTCCTGAAAAGCAGACAGAACCAGCGCAGTCCAGTAAACGGCCCGTATCCCGCCGCCTTCAGCCGCAATAATAAAATAAGGAACTTTCTGTTCACCTTTCTGATTCAGCCCGCTAAACCATTCTTTAGAATAATCCGTAAGACCCGTCCGGCTGGCAAATTGCTGATTTTCAAGGTAACGGATATCATGATTATTATTCCAGAGGCTGAAGCCCACCGCAGCAAGAATCATTAAGGTGATCAGAGGAAAACTGTATTTACTGCCTGCATACACCAGGACACTGCCAAAACACACCCAGCTTGCAGCAGCGGCCAGGAAAATGGCCGCCGTTCCCAGCACTACAGCTGAATTGGGTAAAGCAGTAAATAAGACAAACAGAACAATACTGACAGCAGCCAGAATACCCAGCATAACCCAGGTTAAAACCGGTACATCAGCCAGAGTGGTATAATTTGCACCATAAGCCAGCTCTGAAGACGGTTCGTTAAAATCATGAGCCAGGTTTTTCAACCAGGGCTTTTGTTCCAGTGACTTTGCACTGGCCTGTCCCAGGAGCTTATTAATCCATTGCCGCCTCTTTGTGGTCAGATAAAGAAACAGTCCTGCAAATACAATACAGGCAGCCGTAAAATATAAATAGACATCTGAACCGGTTTTATAAAAAGCATAAGCGGTAAGCAGAAAAGCAAAAGTACCTAAAAACCGGGGTAGATACTGGCGGATCCGGATACGACGCTGTTTCTGTTGTTCACTTAAAGGATGACAGTCTGCTGTGTATTTATCATGCTTATCAAAATTAAATCTGAGCATAACCCTGGCCCAGTACCAGGTGTTAATGCCCCATAAAAATAATGCCAGGTAAAACCAGATAACTCGGGAATAAGAGGTATTTTCCTGTTCAGTCAGGGCCCGTAAAACATCCTGTCCCTGATCGGCGAGGATAAAAAAGGCCAGTATGGCAATTAAAAGAATGATACTGAAACGGCACGGTTTGAGGATCAGGCTGATATCCTTAATAGCTTCCCAGATACCATCCATTTTGCCAAAGACTGATTTTTTTGTATTCATTAGCAGTATTCCCTGTACGATTACTATGATTCATGAATGTTCCTGATGTTATTATACAGAAATTATGTGGTTTGATATTTTGAATTTTCACAGACATAATCGGATCATTAATCTCTATGTAAGTGGAAACAGCGCTGTTATGAAACTCAATATTCACAAAGTACAGGATAACAAGCAGATTATTGTCATTGCAGCGCTAGCAAAGGAAATCTGGCAGGAAGCTTTTACCCCAATTATTGGTTCTGCCTAGGTAGAATATATGCTTAAAAAGTTTCACTCCGTAGACAGTATCAGCCGGCAAATAAACAATGAAAACTATCAATATTTCCAGCTTAATAAGGCCGCACTGCCTATTGGCTATATCAGCTTTAAAATCCATGATAATGAGCTGTTTCTCAGTAAATTTTATATTCTTTCCAAATACCGCAACCAGGGTTTTGGCAAACAGACTATTGACTTTATTGAGCAGCAGGCAGTTAAAGCTAATGCCGGACTAATATCCCTGACCGTCAATAAATACAATACCAATGCCATTAAAGCCTACCTGAAAATGGGCTTTATCAATAAGGATGCAATAATCAAAGATATCGGCTGCAACTTCATTATGGATGATTATAGGATGGTCAGGGATATCGGCTGCATACAGGTTCAAAATCCTGAAAAAAACCATTGACATAAACTCCACACACGTTAAAATACACGCCATCGAAAAAAAGCGGGAATAGCTCAGTTGGTAGAGCACGACCTTGCCAAGGTCGGGGTCGCGAGTTCGAATCTCGTTTCCCGCTCCAATCGATTTCAAATCTAAATTAAACTCCTTTTTGCTGTATCAATTAACACCAATTTTAAAGTGAGTTAAATGGCTGGATGGCAGAATGGCTATGCAGCGGATTGCAAATCCGTGGATCTCGGTTCGACTCCGGGTCCAGCCTCTAATTTCCCAGCTGTTTTTTAAGTTTATTTCACATTCTAACTCCATCATTTCATTAAGATTTAATTTCTGTTTCACCTTGATTTACCCCTACTAGGGTTTATACTTATTTTTATAATAAAAACCATTTTCAACCATATCAAAGAACTTCTAATATAAAAGTATATATCATGTTGATAATTAAAAAGAATTATTATTTTCTGACGACTATTTCTGCATTTTTATTAAGCCCTAACGTTTATGCTGATAATTCTGTAGATGATTACCTTATTTTACCCCTGGAACAATTACTGTCCATGGAAGTGACTTCTGTTTCAAAAAAGAAACAGTCTCTTAATGAGGTAGCCGCTGCAATTTATGTTATTACTAATGAAGATATCAGGCGTTCGGGT
>JBHNNM010000331.1:0-3163 GCA_048563625.1 Gammaproteobacteria bacterium
TCAGAAAATAATAGAAGGGGTGTTCACAGAGCTTTAATCAATCCAATTCACCACTCTCAGCTTGCTTAACCAAAGTTGGAATATGCGGACCATATTCGACCTTTCCTTTGCCTGTCCGAATTCCACTGCCAACTATTCTGGCTTCTTCAGAATAGAGGGTTTTTGCTCTGATAATATCGAAACTATAGCCACGCCCCATTCTGTTTGACATTTTAATCAGTCCGTTCAAACCTTCAGTATAAGCGTTGCTTATTTTAAATGGCGTATCCCAATATGCAAAAATATCATCGTAATGGTTGTGTACTGTTTTGGCTAAATCATGGAATTTTTTCAATTGCCCTTCAGGCAAACTGTTTTCCCATGCTTCAAAAAAACTTTGGGCTGACTGCTTATCGGGTTCATCATAAATTTTGAAAAACATTTCTTTAAAGTCATAAGCAATAGCTAATTCAGGAATTTTATTTCGTACAATTTCCAGTGCCTCTGATTCTCTTTGGGTAAGATTGCCAAGTCTTTTTAGTGTTAACCAGCGAATGGATTTCTTTACATAGATACGGTCTTCTTTGCTTAATTGAAGCTGATATTGTTTACGCTCTTCTTCAAGTGCTTCTGAAGCCATTTTGACCACATGAAACTTATCGATGACTAATTTTGCATTGGGAAGGTATTTTGCAAATGAGCGTTTAAAGGGTCGCCACATATCTGAACAAACCCACTCAACTTTTTCTCTGTCAGGAAGTTTTTTAAAAAAAGGTTTCAAATGTTCTTGAGTCCTGCGCTCAAGCATTTCATAAACATTATTAGTGGCCAGGTTGGTTATGACGCAGCGATAAGCTCCTGCAAGATTTATTTCATCAATACCCATAATGACAGGGGGTTTATATTGAACATTTTCTTCCAGCTCCTTAATAAGATCGTGAGCAATATTTTTGACGGTATTGACTGCAACGCCTGTTTGTTCAGCAATGGCTCTGAATGTCGTACCTAAACATCTTTCCCTGATTGCATCGACAAGCCTTTTGGTTACTCTTCGTTTTTCATCCAAAAAGGTTAATTCAGGTGTGGACATTTTACCGCACTCATCACATCGGTAACGAGGACGTTTAATTTCAAGGCGTACAGGCTGCATTTGTATCGGGGTATCAGCAAAGATATTAGGCCGCTTACCATGTTTGTGCATGGGTTTACCACAATCCGGACAATCAGGAGTACGGTCACCTGTGGTTTCAGCGATAATGATTAACCCTTTACTATGCGTTCGAATATCTACCGGTTTAATCCCAGGTAAATTTAACAGATCAAGCATCTGTCCCGCCCAGATTGATATCCTCTTTTTAATGAAGTAAATCATAAACCACATCAGTTAATGCCGACATGCCCTGACGGTCAGATTTAAGCACTAATGTCGCCAGTTTTTGATGACTTGACAGCGCACGAACAACGCCTTGTTGAACAGCGCCAGGCAAATTGCCTTTCATTGCCTGCTCTCTGGTATTACTTTCCACCTGAGCCATAACCACATCGTTTTCCCTGGTGATGGAGGTGATCTGATTAATAAATGCGACCTGATCGGCAATAGGAGTTGCTTCACCAAACAGACGATTCAGGCGGTCGATAATCTCCTGGATAAATTTTTTCTTATCACCCATTGAACCCCCTCCACCGGGACCAACGGGTTCCAGTACTGGAGAGTCTTCCTCTTCTGATGGTTCATCGCTTCTGCTGTCAATGTCAAAACCGGTCAGCACCAAACCTTTCAGATCAACATTTTCCGGGGTTTCACCACTTAATCGTTTATGCAACAATTTGGCAAAGGCCGCAAAGTTCTCTAAATCAGGATCACCAAAATCAATCAACTGTGCCACGTAGGAGTAGGTACGACAAAATCGCCCTAAATCCGACTTGAAACCCAGTAATGTTTTGATTTGTTCGGCATATTCATCCTGGTGATGATCGGCTGACTTCATACCATCTTCGTCGCCCTGGCTTCTTGCCTTTTCAAAAGCCGCTTCCCAGGTGGCTATTGCTTCCCTGAGCATTTTCATGCGCTCATTGTATAAACGGGTAGCACCTTCAGTTGCCGCATAGAGTGCCTTATGTTGTGGTTCCCTGGAATGGGTAATATCACGAATGGTTTTGAATCGGGCTTCCTTAAAGGCTTGTAGATCACCATTATTGTAGAGTCCTTGTTCATCAAGCCTTTCTTTTATTTCATACACCACATTGGGATCCTGAATATCATCAATGTGCGCACCATCATCATACAGAGAAAAGGCATAACGAACATTGTCAGGATCGTTGACAAAATCGATAATAAAGACTTCATCTTTTCCGGGTGCGGTACGATTCAGGCGGGAAAAGGTCTGCACAATTTCAACATGATTGGCAATTTTTTTATCGACATACATAGCAACCAGCTTGGGTTGGTCAAAGCCGGTTTGAAACTTGTCCGCGACCAGTATGACCCGATATTCAGGGCGATCAAAGGCAAGACGTAAATCTTGTCCTTTTACCTCAGGGTTCATACTTTCCTCAGTGTATTCCTCATTCTCATCAACAATAAAGACATCTTCTTTAAAGTCATTATCATCCAGGTGCATCACCTGTTTTCCCGTCATTTTTCCGGAAAAGGCGACCAGGGAATGAATATAATGATATTCCGGATGTTTCTCAATAAAATGGTCAAATGCTTTTTTATAACGAATAACGGCAGCCCTTGAGCTGGTGACAACCATAGCTTTTGCTTTACCATCTAAACGATGTGCGATATTTTTGGAAAAATGTTCAATAATGAACTGGACTTTCTGAGTCACATTGGTCGGATGCAAAGACATCCATTGAGCCAATGCCCGCTTGGCTGCTTTGCCACTGACCCGTTTATTGTCCTCAATCTGTTTGGACAGGTTAAAAGCGGTTTTATAAGGCACATAACCTTTCAGAACATCAAGAATAAAACCTTCTTCGATGGCCTGGCGCATGGTATAACGATGAAAAGCATGCGGCAGATTATCTTTGGATGCAGGCTGGTTGGGATCGTCAAGACGACCAAACAGCATCAAAGTCGCATGTTTTGGCGTACCAGTAAAAGCAAAATAGCTGATATTATCCGGTTTGGCACGGGATTTTTGCAGCTGCTCCAGTAATTCATCCAATGTCATTGTGG
>JBHNNM010000332.1:0-3162 GCA_048563625.1 Gammaproteobacteria bacterium
GTTCTCAAACTTGAAAACATGTTCAGAAATAGCGTTACGTATGCGTTCAGCGGTAATATTGGCACCATGCAGCTCTACCTCCGGCAGAATAATAAGAAACTCATCGCTATTATAACGGGCTAGGAAGTCAGTGGGGCGGATGGCATGTTCCAAGAGTCGGGCTATCTGTATCAGGGTTAAATCACAGATATGCGCGCCATAGTTCTGACTGATGGAGCCCAGGTGATCCACATCTATCAGCATCAGGCTGTAACGGGTGTTGTAACGCTGGTGGCGGCTGTGCTCATCGGTAAGACGAGTGATCAGGCTGCGCTTGTTATTTAACTGGGTCAGATCATCCTTCTGTGGTAATGCCGCTAGAATATCCTTATCATCCTGCAGCATCTGAAATAGTCGGTTATAGGTCTGGGCAATAAACTCAAACTCCCGGTAGGAGTTCAGTTTTAAAGGGGTAAAGGACTGGTCTCTGGAAAAATTAGAGGCTCATTGTTCCAGTTTAACGATAGGTTCGAGAATAGAGCGGTTAAGCATCATAATGGTGGCAAGGGTTGAAATATACACCAGCAGAAATACAAAACTGATCAGAAGCAGGGCGTTAAGTTTTAACTCCTTGGCTTTCTGAAAGCGGATTTTAACCTGGTTTTGCATGGAAAGGTGCAGATTATCCAGAGCCAGGGTAGTTTCTATGACATATTGATAGAATTTCTGTAACAGCCTGAAAGGTGGTTTCTGAGTCTGGACATCTTTATGATCAATCCGGTTAAAAATTTTAACGGCAATACGGTGGGCATTACGCCAGTTAAGATAAGCGACTGATAAATATCATTGGCCAGTGATAATTGAGTGGCGTCCTGCTTAGCAGGATGATTTAAGGCTTTCTGGATATCTTTACTGAGCTGTAAAAAACGATTTTTTTCATCAAGGGCACCGGTTTCAAGATAACGGTTAAATGGTGTTACGGTTTTCTGTATTTTATCCTTGAGTTCGGTAACGGGGATCACGTCAGAGACCACTTCTTCAATGGCCAGATTAAAGGCGTTAGTGGATTTCTGGAAAAACAGGAAGCCAATACCGCCTAAAATAAACAGGGGCAGGACAATAATAATAATACTTAACCGCAGGCGGGTTTTTAATGAAGGCGCAGAAGATGCTGGCTTTGCCGGTTTGCGGAAAAAATCAGGTATTAATTGTTTATGCCCTCAGTCTGAAATAAACAGTTTAAATATTAGCATATTAACTCGGGCAATCATAACTTACCTGATGTTATAAGGCAGGAGGAATTATTTCAAGTGCTTTGATTGGTGGTTTATCATTATTTTCTCGCCACTTACGAGCCATTTCCCATTTGAGAATATCATAATAATTGCGGATATTTTTCACGTATTTAACGGCTTCATCACCGCGGGCATAACCGTACTGGAGTTTCTCATGCCATTTTTTCTTCCGCAGCAAAGGCAGAACCTTTTTAAGGTTTACCCATTTAGTATGATCTTTCCCGGACTGTTTAAGCAGTTCCAGGGCATCCCGGAGATGTCCATAACCCAGGTTATAGGCCGCCAGGGCAAAGTATAGCCGGTCAGGATCCTTGATTTCATGGGGTAGCCTTTTATACAGGCGGGTAAAATAATAAGCACCGCCAAAAATGCTTTGATGCGGTTCTACGCGATTGTTAACTCCAATATGTTTAGCGGTGTCACGTGTCAGCATCATCAGTCCCCGGACACCGGTAGGCGATCGGGCATCAGGGTTCCAGTGAGATTCCTGGTAGGATATGGCTGCCAATAGCGTCCAGTCCATTTTATTATTCTTACCGGCCTTTTCAAACCAGGGCTGAAATTTGGGCAGTCGGGTAATAATATGGCGTTGAAAAACCCGGGTTTCGACATAGTCAAAACTCTTGATATAACCAAAATGCTGTTCCCGTAGAGCCTCAAGGGCACCGCTTTTTTTCTGTTGTTTTAAAAAATTATTGGCAGCGTTATACAGGGAGAGATCGTCTGTTTTTTCAAACGCCCAGGCAATATCCTGAGGATTGTTTATATCAAAGGCCAGCCTGAGCTCCGGATAGTAACGCCGGTTAAGTTTAATTTCATCCGAACTGACAATGGTAAAATCAACCAGACCTTCATTAACGAGCTGCATCAGATCTTCGGGTGAAGCCGTGGGATTAACGGTCCACTTTAATTTCGGGTATTTTTTTTTAAGATTCTGTAATACGCTGATGAGGCTGTCATCAGAAGAAATTTCGATGGACAAACGGGTTATTTGGGCCAGTTTTTTGGGGCGGCGGGTTCCTGAACGATAGACCAGCTGATAAGTCACTTTGTGGTAGGGGACAGTAAACAGGTATTTTGACTGGCGTTGCGGCGTAATAAGGAGTTTGGCAGCAGCAAAGTCGCCCTTATGCTTATCGAGCTGATGCAGCAATTCTCTGGCATTGGGGTCCACAATCACCTTTAGTTTGACTCCCAGTTTATCACTGAAACGTTTAACCAGTTCGTATTCAAAACCAGTGGGGCCTAATGGACCCTGATAATAAATACTGGGTGAATTGCGGGTTAGAACCTTCATCTGACCAATGGACTGGATACGTTCCAGCCGATTAGGCGGTTCATAGCAGGCACTAAGAAAAAAAGGAATTAAAAGTAATAAAAATACACGCATCAGAAATAGGATACAGATAACCGTCTAATGCTCTTTCAAATCCTGTTTAAACTGGCTGGTGGTGTATAAAGCCTTGTTCCAGCCAATACTAAGTCCTTCAATAAGCGCCCGTAAAAAGTCAATGATCAGCATAATCAAATCAGAAAGCAGCTCAAAAAAAGTATCCACTACATTTTTTTTCAGGCTGTTAAAGGAATACTGAGTGCCTTTATAGAGTGTTAAAAAAGTCTGATAGAGTAACTCGATAATAAACAGGGTAATAACCGAATAGATAATTGCAATTTTTTCAAAAATAAACAACATAATAAAACCAGCTCCGTAAAATACCACTAAAATCTGACACCCTTTTATTCTAGCAGTTTATTCTGGAAAGTCTTTAAAATAGTGTAGAATTAGTTAATGATGTTTTATCTTTTTTTTGAGACAGGTGGAATTAATGACTGAACGTATGTTCAGAATAATTTTAGGGGCTGGCCTGGTGGTGCTGTTATACATCAG